>NZ_JBZXVN010000018.1:0-143339 GCF_058892305.1 Pelagimonas sp. | reverse complement strand
TAACCATAGTCGTGTCAAGCGCCTTTGTAATAATTTCCCTGAATATTGAGCTATCTGAATAAAGGTTTTCAATGTCCGAGAGGGCAAGATTCCCAGCTCCGGCGGAATCACCTTCGTCGCCAGCAGTCCTGGCCAAACTTGAGTACAAGCTTCCCGGATCCAATGCTCGCAACCTTTCCCAATTACTTGACAACCATGCTTGATCTATTTCTTCTTCGCTCTCTCCCAATTCTTCAAATAGCTCCCTAGAGTACTCGTGGTCCCCCATCTTGCGCCTGGATTCAGCTCTCAATTTTGTGACATCTCTACCTTCTAATCCAATAAGAGCTATTTCAGCTTGCTTAGGCTGGTCCTGCCGAATAAGGGCCTTGGCCTTTAGAATCTTCCAATCCCTCGTCTCGGATAGAGAATTAATTTCACTAAGAGTTTCAAGAGCTTTGGTCGAAAAACCCAATGTCAAGAAACGTTCGGATGCCAAAAGCAACGTTTCATCTCTAATACCTTCTTTGTACACCCCAGCTTTGTCAAAAAATACCTTTAAGAACTCTGCATCATCGGAGTTTTTAACAATTTCTTCAAAAGTCCTGTCGATGGCGAGCCTAACTAAGTTTGTATCAACTCCCTCTATATCGTCCAAAACGCTAAATGCCTCGGAAAACAGTCTATTGACAAGTAGGGAGTTTAGGTGGGCTTCCCATAACTCGGACCCCGCTTCTGTATTTCGAAGTTCTTTGGAGTAAGCTGCTGACAGGGTAACCATTCTCTCAGATACCGCCTCGCCTTTCGAAGTAGATATTTCAATATCTCTCGCAATTGCACTTGCCGTCTCTGGCCCGTCCGTTTCGCTCAATATGCGAAATACCCTACTAGCTTCCTCTTTTGCTCCTTCTATCGAGTCAATTTTCGCACCCCCGTAGAGTATGCTACTTGTTTCTCCGCCATTTGCTCTCTCCAGTCTTCGAAGAACGGATTTGGCAATTTCTAGTTTGCCAACTTTAGTCAAATTATCAACTAGTATTGGCCCCAGGTGTAACCTCAAGTGCATCGGCAGTAATTCAAACGACTGTAGTAATGCGTCAACATCGAGTTTTGAAGAGCTTGATAGCATACTACCGTCTAAGGATGACCACATTGAAGAGTAAGTATCACACTCAATTTCCGCCTCGAAAAACCCAGTTGGATCTCTGTCACCATCAACGAGATAGCTCAACGACGTGTAGATCGGTTCAATTGATGACCCATTCAGCGTGGCTACTGATCGAGCTTCAGCTCCAAAGCCAAGGTAAATCAGAGCTCTTACATAGCTGGTTTGGGCTTTATTGTTGACTTGATCGAACTCATCAAACATTGCGCCGCGCCGAGTAGCCAGCAAAAGACTAAAGGGAGAATCCTTCTGAGCCCATGATTTTATATTTAGGTGTGCGTTAGGTGTGCATTTTTGTCCGCCAATGGAAACTCTGTCAGAAGATTTCTTTGATCTTTCTATAGCGGCTGGACGGTTTACCTCCGGCGTATTGTTATTAATTGCCTCAGTATGAATTTCTGAGGCAGGCATCAAAGGGGGATTTTCCAAAGGAGTTGATGGGTCCAATAACCCAATCGTTGCTGCAGTTGCGAGATCACCAAATATTTGGTTACGAACATCACTTGACCGGTTCACACTATCAGGTTTTGGCGAACGAATTTGGGAAGGGGATTGATTGCTTATTGCAGTGGGAACATATGACGGTCTAGGAGTATCTTCAGTCGGAGGACCAATCCTGGGTATTGGGCCCAACCATATCCTAGTTAAATCTGTTGTGCTTATATGACCTTCATCTGCATAATTTTGACTCGTATCGGGATTATTTCGTTCCGATATTTCCGATGGAGTTTTTTCCCTTATGTCAATTACCAACATTCGGTCTCTGAGCAGAAAGGAGTCGGCTGAACAATCGCATGACAACGTAATTTCGACGCCTTTTGAATCCTTTGTGGGGATGATGGAATGCACACGATTTTTCGAAATCTTGTCAAAAGCATTATTGAGGTTGAATCCGTCATGGCTTGCACCAAGAATCAAAGTTATTTTGTCAAGATTGTCATTTTGCTCCAGAGACCATTTGGTGTTCTCGGGTACATCAAAAACTAATCGAGTGAACTCTCCATGTTCACCGCTTCTAAGAGTAATTTTTTCTGCCCATCCGATACTAGGAGCAGCTAAAAGAACGGCAACGAAAAGAACAAAAATCATGCCGCATCCTGCTTTACCGATTTCAGTGCGTCTTCCAAATCTTCAAAGGTCGGCCTGTAATGGGAGGGTGTGTTTTGGCGGCCAACTTCGATACATATATTTGTTGCATGATTGTGAAGGTTGGCGACCAACACTTCACGAATTAGATGGTAAAAGTGAAGATCATCATCAACCACTGCTTTTACTTTTGATGCAAACGGAGCCACTAACCCATACGCTAGAAAAACACCAAGAAACGTACCGACAAGTGCCCCTCCGATCATTTTCCCTAACACTTCGGGTGGCTGGTCGATTGAAGCCATTGTTTTAATGACCCCGAGAACCGCAGCAACGATACCTAAGGCTGGCAAGGCATCGGCCATTGACTGCAAGGCATGACTTGAGTGCTGTGCGTGAGCCGCCATACCATCCAAGCGTTTGTCCAAAACTTCCTCTACTTGGTGTGGGTCGTCGTAGTTCATTGAAACCGAACGCATGGTGTCACAAATTAATTCAAGAGCATACTTGTCGCCCAGAATCTTGGGGTATTTCTCAAAGATGTTAGATTCACTTGGCGTTTCTATGTGTTCTTCTATGGCCACAGGGTTTTGACGCGCCAATCGTATAAGTTCAAACAGCAGACATAAAAGATCACGATAGTCATCATTTTTCCACTTTGGCCCTTTGAAAACTTTCGATATATCCTTGAGCGCGTGCTTGACCGTCGGTCCATCGTTGCTGATCATGAATGCGCCGGCGGCAGCGCCACCAATCATCATCATTTCGAACGGTAACGCCTTGATAATGATGCCTAGTTTACCGCCAGCGGCAACATAACCCCCAAAAACCATAGCGAAAATCACGACAATTCCGATGATCCCCAGCATGATACATCTCCCAATACGAGTTGATCTTTAAAATGGCATGTTTCAGTTAAGAAAACCTCAGCAACGCCCGCTTTCGATTACATCACCACGAAATCGGCATGCAGAGCGCCGGCAGCTTTTATGCTTTTGAGGATGTCAATCATGTCACGAGGGCTTACACCAAGAGCATTTAATCCTGCTATAACCTCAGATAATGAAGTGCCTTGAGGCACGACTGCAAGGCCAATGCCAGGTTCTTCTTCGATGGCTGCTCCAGTTCTTGGAACTATCACCGTCTCACCGTCACTAAACGGATTGGGTTGAATTGCCAAAGGGGCCTCTTCTATCCGTAGAGTAAGGTTGCCCTGGGAAACTGCGACTGTTGATACACGTACATCTGAACCCATTACGATTGTTCCAGATCGCTGATCAACCACAACGCGAGCTTTCCTCTGAGGTTCGACGGTTAGGTTTTCCAAAGCGACGACGGCTCTCGCGGGGGAACTTGCACCGGTTTTTCCCAAGTTTATGGTAACAGTTCCAGCGTCGTTCATTGTCGCAGCCCGTCGCCCAAGCTTGCGATTAATAGCATCTTCTATCCTGGCTGCTGTGGTAAAGTCAGGTTCTCGTAGGGCCAGCCTCAAAGACGAAAGTTGAGAAAAGTCGAATTCCACTTCTCTCTCAACTCGTGCACCAGATGGTATTACACCGGCGGTTGGAACTCCTTGGACCACTCGGGCAGCGTCGCCTTCAGCTTCGACCCCTCCAGCGATAACCGTTCCCTGAGCAACAGCATAAATTTGACCGTCCGCAGCATTAAGCGGAGTCATGATCAGCGTTCCACCTAAAAGGCTTTTCGCGTCGCCAATAGCCGAAACAGTTACGTCGATTTGCCCTCCGGTCCTTGAAAAGGCAGGCAATCGCGCCGTCACAATCACAGCTGCAACATTGCGCGGGCGAAATTGCTCTCCGGTGACATTTACACCAAGACGCTCAAGTATGTTGGACATAATTTCTTCTGTAAATGGAGAGTTTCTGAGACCATCTCCAGTCCCATTCAACCCTACAACCAATCCGTACCCGACCAAGTCGTTCGATCGTACTCCATCGAACTCAACAAGGTCTTTAATGCGGACAGATTGAGCAGTCGCTACGCCAGCTATCAGTGCAGAAAAGATTAAAGAAATCATAAAACGCATCATCATAGATACTCCGCCAATGAGAGACGTTGAGATCGCGCCGTAATTGCGTAAAGACTTTCAAGTTGGCCCCGAATGTTTTCGTAGCGAGCCGCCGTTTCATATTGGTCAGCCCCAACCAAATCTAATCTGGCCAAACTTGCAGAAGCTGTTTCAGCTGCATTGCGCGTTGTCGTTTCTTCAATCCGACCCTCCAAAGCACCTAGCCCAGCACGCAACTCAACGATGGATTGTTGTGCTGCGAGCAAGTCTCGACCAGATTTAGCGAGCAGCTCAACCTTAACATCCGTATCCAGTCCAAGCGATCCATCGGAGGCTAAGGCCGCCATAGCCAAAGGCTTCAACAACTCTCTAAAAACTGTGTCACTCGCGCGAATATCAACGTTAGCCGTGTCGGTTTCACTCAATTGAAACGGAGCAAGCCCGGTGGCTGATCCTTCATAGGTAGTCGTTTCATAACCTCCACCCGCACCGAAAAAAGTATCAAGACCGGCCTCAATACCAGCAAGTGTGGTTTGCCCGGCTAACGCAACTTGAAGATCCGCCAACATATCTTCACTACTGGCGACCGCGGGCCGATCTGTTGCGGTACCACCAAATAGACTTCGGCCTGCAACAGAACGGTTCAACCCATTCATGATTTGGCCCAAAGCGTTTTCAGCGTCATCGGACATTGTATCCAGTAGGGGATCCGTAGGCGTTAAATCCGCTGAGATAAGAGTTTGCGACAAAGCCTGACTGCGGGATTGCATCTCATCCAAACTGGTTTGCATTGTACTTGTTATGTAAGTCGCCTCTGTTGTGTTGACGCGGTACATATTGAGTTTTGACAAAGAACGGTCGATTTCCTGCAAGCTCGTGATGTCACCATTCAAATGCTTGGCAGAATCCTTTACAAAACCGGTCGACACTTCGACCGCAAGCTTATCCATTTCTTCCCGCAGTCGGACTTGATTGGTTCTTAGAACCAATGACCGCGCCATATCCCCTACAGATTGCATGCTATTCTCCTTAGATGGACATCAAACGTTCCATCAGGTCGTCGACGACAGACATGACTTTGGCGTTTGCGGAATATTGTTGTTCGATTTGCATTAAGCGTTGAAGCTCCTGATCGGTGTCGACACCTTTGGAAAACTCTAACTCACTCAACGCAGTGTTCTGGGAAGACAGGAAACTATGTTCATTTTCCGCCCGTACTCGAGTTCCGGAGATACTCGAAGAGAACTCGGAAATGTGATTCACAAAGCTGCGCGATACAGATGGAAGTGATGAAGAACTTGGTACTGTCGAAGTGGTCAAAGCCGCCGCGATCGATTGTAGCAAACGCCCTTCTCCAACTTCACCTTGTGTAGCAGCCCCTAACCCGTCTCGCAGACGCCAAACTGATCCTGAATCTGGCGCAACAAGAGAGTTGAGTTCAATCCGAGCTGCCAACCCATCTTCGTTCAGTGGGTCAAAAGCCGCTCCGTTGTCTGTAAAAAGACCAGGATCCGTACCGCCAAGTGTTGTGTCCGGACCGCCAGGGCCCAAACGCTCGATCAAGTCACGAGCGATGGCATCAAGTTCGGCTTGGCTTTCCACCGCCCTATCATCGCGAATTGCGAATTGTGCGGCTAGGCTACCGCCAGCAAACATACCATCCGCGGTCGAATCGACAGGAAGGCCATTGACCGTCAAGCCATTCAAATCACCCGCAGACAACGTCATTCCGGCACCAATGGCATTGACAGTTTCAAAACCAATTTCAAGCGGTGATCCATCTAGAAGCATGGCACCATTGGTTGTGAACACCGCAATATCGCCTCTTTCGCGTTCAACGATACGCAGAGGAACAATGTCTGAGATGCTATCCAATACCCGTTGCCGTTCGTCCAAGAGGGTGACGGAATCTGATCCAGTTGCACTGGCTTTGATGATATTGCCATTTAGTTCATCTATTCGGTTCAATGCCTCATTTAGAGACTCCACTTGTTTTCCGATAGCAGTGTCGGCCGCTTGCCGAGTTTGCTGAATTTCCGTCGACAGATCATTGAGGCTTTGAGTTAAAGAGGTTGCAGCCGTTGCAACGTTTTCCAAACGTTGTGTTGAGGCTGGATTGGTGGCCGCAGACACCAAGGAGTTTTCAAATGCAGTGACGCGTTCAACCAGAGAACCGGGTGTTCCCGTTTCTCCAACCAGGTTTTCCAACCGCTTAGAATGGGCATACAAGTCGCTTGAATATGCCAGGGACGCGTCGGAAACCCGACGATCCGCAATTATAACCGGATCGGAATGGCGAATTACACCGGCGATGCGAACACCGCCGGTTGTGCCAATCGCTCCCGGTGTGAGCGCCAGTTCACGGCGCCCATACCCTTCGGTCGTGGCATTGGAAATATTGGTAGAAACCAATGAGGCCGCTCGGGAATTGGCCTGTAATCCGCTAAATGCGTTATAGAGAGCACCCGTAAGAGACATTTTGCGACCTCCTTCAAAGGTCTAACGGAAGTCCGTTAGCGTTTGATGTTTGTGGTTTCTTGCAACATTTCATCGACGGTTTGGATGACCTTGGCATTCGATGAATAGGCGCGTTGCGTTTGGATCATTGCCGTCAGTTCATTCGCGACATCTGTCGCGCTTTCTTCACGCGCATATGGCACCACGTCACCGACCGGTCCGTCCCCGGCATCCCAAAGGAAGAAGCTGCCGCTATCTGGAGACGCCATATAGATTTGCTTATCCATCGCGATCATTCCGTTCGGGTTGGGCACATCAACCAAAGGAACTTGATAGATTGTTCGTGAAATACCTGTGTCAAAGAAGGCGTGGACAAAGCCGTTTTCATCCACTTCAACCGTGGTCATTTTACCGACAGGCGAGCCATCTTTGGAAATGTTAAGCGGTTGAAACTTTTCACCAAATTGAGTGAGGCCCGCACTACTTCCCGGCTCACCAAAGTTGATCTCCATTGGTCCGCCGTTCACATTGACAATCAAGGCGCCGGTCAATGGATCGTAAGCACCGCCAGAAGTGGTCGCGACTGACAAAATGGCACCGCCGCTGCCTGCGGTGTCGTCAAATGTCACGACATATTCGCCGATGGGGTTGCTTGCCGCGTCCGTCGCGGAGTCACTGATAGTCACAGTCCATTCGTTGGAAGATCCAGTTGCCGGAATTGTCGGAGTGTAAGTAATGGTTAGATTTTCGGGGCGGCCAAGATTGTCAAAATATTCGACCGACTGATCAATCGCCACACCATCGGCCGTTGAATCCGTGTCGGTCGCAGCAAGGTTGACACCCAAAGTAATCTCAGTTGTCGGCTCACTGGTGAATTGGTTCAAATTGATCTGAATTGGTTCCAAGCTACTGGAAGAATCCCGGGGGAACGTCGGCATTGTTCCGTCGGCGTTAGCCGGCCAACCCAGAAGCATCAAACCAGATTCTGTTTTGAGGTAACCGTTCGAATCAACACGAAACGAACCGGTGGTTGTCAAAAACATTTGCGGGTTGTCGGAACCGGCTTTGACTTCGGTCGCCTCGGCAACCGGTAGGAAACCATTGCCGCGAACCGCCAGGTCCGTCGGGTTGGTCGTTCCAACCAGAGCACCACCTTGGTCAACAAGCCGTTGAGTTGTTGTGCGAACACCACCAGCAGTATAGCCACCGCCGCTATTCGACATGACCATTGAGGAAAAATCGGTTTCAACCCGCTTGTAGCCGCTGGTTGATGAATTTGCGATATTGTCTGAAATTGTGCCTAACCGTGTCGCATTGGCCGCCAGGCCCGCCACACCCGCATTAAGCGATGAGGAGATCGTCATGGAAACGCCTTTCTGCTGTCTCGTTCGTTACTCGAGACAACAGATAAGGTGCTGAGCTTAACGCAGAGCTAACAGCTAAAATCCAATCAAAACTCTATTCGTTTTGAAGAGAGCTTTCTACTCTCTTAGGAACACCACTTCGATCCGGTTGTTTCGGATATCCATTTGGTTTTTCCGAACCGGTTCGCGATCTGCATAAGAGGTCACTCTGCGCACACGCTCCGCTCCAAGCCCCGACGATATGACAAGTTCGCGAAACATCGCCGCCCGTTGAGCCGAAACATCCCAAGACGGGTTTTCGGCCATCACAATGGGATAGGCGGAAGTATGCCCTTCTACTGCGATCGGATTGGTCACCATGTAAGAGGCCTCGACAATGATCCTCGACAGATCCTTTAATAGCTGCGTCGGTTTCGATCCTCGGTCAAAAAGACGTGCATTTTCTGTCTCATAGAGTTCAATCACCAAACCTTCGTCTGTGACCCGGGTTACAATATGTTCCAATAGCTCATCGGCAACCATGCTTTCACCGCCGCGTCCCATGAGCATCTCTTCCACAATCTCAAAGACTTCGTCTTCGGCTGCTTTTTCTTCCGCTTCGCCAGAAGAATAACTACCTCGGGCAGCATTTTCGGGTTGCGCTTTTAGGCTCGTTGCACCGGTTCCCATACGAGGTAAGGTATTCTCCGCAAAGACGGAATCCCCTCCTAGAGCGCCGTTTCCACCACCGGAAACCCGCGCCATAGCAATCGTCGGACTAAAATAGTCTGCAATACCCTTGCGTTGTTTTTCAGTTGTCGCATTCAACAGCCACATCAACATAAAGAAGGCCATCATCGCGGTTACGAAGTCAGCATACGCTACCTTCCAGGCACCACCATGATGCCCATCGCCACCGACGACTTTCTTTCGTTTGATGATGACTGGCCGCACATTGCTGTCGCCACTCATCTCACCACCTTTTCTCTCACCGAGGGAAGGTGTAACCTGTAAGGGCTTACCACCGCCTTAATGTTTCAAAATGTTCCGTTAAAAGCCCCGTGCTGTATTTCACACAGACCAACAGGTTGCATCTATGCACAATGGACAGATTCCGTTAATGCTCGTAGCAAAAGCATTGAAAAATTTCTTTTGGAAGGGTGCAGCTATGCCGGTCATTCGGTCCCAGCGAACAAAGTGCAGCATTTTCGCCGCCTCGTTTACCCTTTTGGCCGTGTCACCTTCATTTGCCGAAGAACCGCGACAAGGGCCTTCTTATAACTTGTACGGCTCACCTGGCTTGATCGACATGCCGACGGCGGATCACTTTGACGAAGGCAATCTTTCGGCAACTATCAGCCAGAGTGGAAAAACAACCAAGACGACGATTGGGTTCCAAATTACCCCGCGTATCTCTGCGAGTTTCCGCTACTCTGCGTTGGCTGAGTTCACGTCGGGTTGGGATGGCACCTATTTTGACCGCAGCTTTGATGTTCGGTTTTTGCTGATGAAGGAAACGGCGAACCGCCCTGCCCTGACTTTGGGCTTTCAGGATGTCATGGGGACAGGACTCTATAGCGGTGAATATCTTGTGGCGACGAAATCGCTTTCACCCGGTCTGAAAGTAACGGGCGGTATCGGCTGGGGTCGTTTGGGCAGCTATAATTCGTTTGCATCAATCGGAGAGCGCTCCGAAACGACGCTCGAACAAGGCGGTATTCCGACCTATGACCGATGGTTCCGCGGTGACGTCGCAGCCTTCGCCGGCCTTTCTTATGCGCCCAACGACCGCTGGAATTTCAAATTCGAATACTCTTCGGACGATTACGACCAAGAGCAGGAAGTTGGACAATTCGAAAAGACCAGCCCTTGGAACTTCGGCGTTGACTATCGCTTTAGGAATGGCAACCAGCTGTCCTTGTATCATGCCTATGGAAACCAGATTGGCGCTCAGATTTCGCTTGCCGTAAACCCGAAAACGCAGGGGGTTCCAGGTGGCATAGAAACAGCTGGCCTACCCGTAAAGCCTAGACTTCAAAAAGATATTCACGATCTCGGCTGGACAAACGACACTGCGGCAATTTCCAAAGCGAAAACCTCTTTGACCTCCCTTGCCGCCAAAGACGGGTTGATTATCGAATCCGTAAAACTGGAAGGCAGCCGGGCGACCGTCAGGGTCTCGAACCAGCGGTTCGGAGTACCATCGCAAGCCTTTGGCCGTTTGGCTCGGTCGATGACTAGGAGCCTGCCAGCGTCAGTCGAAGAATTCGTTATCGTTCCAGTCTCTGCAGGAATTCCAATGTCAGCGGTGGTGATGCGCCGTTCAGATCTAGAGCGCTTGGAACATGAGTCTGCTGATGCGATGCTGGCACAGACGAGCATCATTGACGGCTACAAGCTGGCACCACCACCTGAAAAGGGCATTTACCCTAAGTTCACGTGGGGCATTTCACCCTATGCCGATCTTTCGGTATTCGATCCTAATGAGCCGGTTCGCTTGGACGTCGGTATTCGCGCCAAAGCAGACTATGAAATTCTGTCCAACTTGGTGCTTTCAGGTTCGATTACGAAGAAGCTCGCAGGCAACTTAGAAGATGACCCGCGCCAAGACGAATCCAAATTGCCGCGTGTGCGCACGGACAATGCGCTCTATTCTGCCGAAGGTGATCCTGCGATTGAGTATCTGCAACTGGCGATGTTCAACCGACCGGCCAAGGATTTCTACTCCCGAGTGTCTGTCGGCTATCTTGAGCGCATGTATGGCGGGGTCTCTGCGGAACTTCTTTGGAAACCCGTAGACAGCCGCTTGGCAATTGGAGCCGAGCTAAACTACATTCAACGTCGCGATTTTGATCAGCTTTTTGGCTTTCAAGATATGATCACTGTCGACCCTGTGTCAGGTGCCGAATACGAGATTCCGCATCTGAATGGCCATGTATCGGCCTACTATGATTTCGGGAACGGCTTTCACGGCCAGCTTGATGTTGGACGATACTTAGCCGGGGACTACGGTGGCACCGTTACCGTCGACCGCGAGTTCGCAAATGGGTGGAAAGTTGGTGCTTATGCAACCTTCACGGACATCTCCGCTGATGAATTTGGAGAAGGGTCGTTTGACAAAGGTCTGCGTTTCTTCATTCCTTTGGCCCCTTTCGTCGGCCAACCATCGCGCAAAGTGAATCCAACGGTCATTCAATCTTTGTCGCGTGACGGTGGTGCCCGACTAAGGGTCCGCGATCGTCTTTATGAAAATGTCCGCGGTTATCATGAACCTGTCGTCAAGGACTCATGGGGAAGGTTCTGGAGATAATTATGCAGACATTTTTCAAAGCAGTCGTCGCTCTGGTCGTCTCTCTTGGTCTTGTGGCATGCAGCAGTGATCGTAAAGATCCGCTTGTTTCCATCAAGGCGCTGCCAGCTATGCTATCCAATAAAAAGCCTACGGCACCTGTGGTGACAGGTGAGCAAATCGCCCAAGTCCTTCAAGCCACCGATAGCCCAGCCTCTGTTTTTTCGATCGAGGCCTCATCGGCCCAGTTCATTATGGTCGAAATTCAACGGAACGGTGCGTATCAAACCTTTGGCTCGTCTTCCCGGCAGGCCATCGTACTTCGGAATGGGACAATTGTATCAACCCGCGGGTTTGGCGGTGATCTGATGTCCTCAGAAGAAGGCGCGTTACTGTCTTTGGTTCGCTCCAAGTCTGTAGGGACAGCACGCTATGTGATGCGCCACCTGACTTCGGACAACCAAACAACAGTCTCTGAATTCACCTGCAAGCTCGATACCGGGCCGACCCTGCCCGTTGTCTTGGGCGAGGTGAACAGAAAAGGCCGTGCCATCACAGCGGTTTGTAGCGGGGAAAATGGTTCTTTTACAAATACTTATGTCGTCGACACCTATGGCAATGTCATAAGTGCACGCCAATGGTTAGGTGATGTGCTTGGGTATTTCAATGCCCAACCCCTGCGCCTCTGACTTAGGCTAGTGCAATGACATTCTACGAAGAACTGTGGCTGTCATTAGTTTGAGATCAAAGCAAAAACTGCGGTTTTTGGCATAGATTAGATCAATTGTCGCCTTGCGTGGGACGCATCTTCGACAGTAGGTTTCTTCGGTCGCCGCCGCTGTGTGACAATCCGACAGAAGCTCTTCCTCCGTTTTGTGATAGGCAAGAGTCGCAAGCCCGGTCACACCAGGACGCGATTTCAAAACTTGAGTGTATAGGTTTGGAAATTTTTCGACATAGCGACGCAGAGGTGGTCGAGGTCCAACAAAGCTGATGTCGCCTTTGAGAATGTTCCACAGCTGTGGCAGCTCATCGAGACGGTACTTCCGTAAAAAACCACCCGTTTTGGTGATCCGCGTTGTTTTATCGCCACCTGAAACCCCAGAGTCATTATCATCAGGACGCATCGTTCTGAATTTCCAAAGTAAAAACCCTTGGTCCGGAGTTTTCATTCGCTCAGACACAAAGAAAACTGGCTTTCCATCCAATACAAGAACAGCCAATAGCACCAGTAACATCACCGGAGCCAAGGGAATTAAAAACAACAGGACAAAGAAAATGTCGGAAAGGCGTTTGCCAACAGTCATGGCCACAGCCCTCCTTTCTGGGCACATTCTACCAAGTGCTGGGGGCTGGCGGTCACTTCATCCAATCTCAAAACTGATTGCAACTTTCCTGTATCGAGAGTGACAGAGGCAATCGCGTCCGACGGCGCAGGTTTCCAGCTGATGTTACACTTGGCTGCCTTGGCCAACCCGGCCATATCCGTTGCACAAGGCGCTGCTACGTTTATGGCTCCTTGGACAGATTTTGCGTCAATCAATGCTTCAATCACTTTCGCCAAGTCCACGGCCCCTATGTAGCTTCGACGTGGGCCAAGACCATCCGGAAATCTATCAAGTGTCACGGTCCCCCCCGGTTTTATGTTGCTAAACAGTGCATCGGCACCGGCCACATTCGCCAGTCTCAGAACTACGTTTGAAAACCGGTTTTCGTTTTCTGACGCCCACGTCGCGATCAGGTGTTCCATGTCCAGTTTGGACTGACCATAAGCATTCGGAGCAGGCCCAAAATTTGCTTCGGACTGAGGTTTCGATGAAGCCGGGTAAATTGCTGAACTAGAAAAGTGCAAAACACGTTCAACTTGCAGGGCCGCAGCAAGCTCCAACGTTGCTTTTGCAAGATCAGTATTGTCGGAAAATGCATATCCAGACCGCGGTGTTGCGCCCCAAAGAGCAACCAAAGCATGTACTTTCGGAAAGTGGTTAAGCGGCTCTCCTGGCCGCCAGACAATGCCCTGATGGTCCCGCGAGCGGTTTCTATGGACATAAGCGAATTCAATATCTTGCGCTGGGGTTTCTCTCCAAACAGCGCGCAACATGCGACCAATTTTGCCGCTTGCTCCTAGTACTAACACAACGCGTTTATGCGGTTCTGGCGCCACGGTTTGCTCTCATTCCACTTCCCAACAATCAACATTCTGTCTATCAACTCCTTAAGCGGCTACAAAGCTAATAAATGGTCTGCAATGGCTGCACAGGTCGGGGGGCTACGGTGCGATTTACTGCTAAACTGATTGCTATATTTTTTACAATGCTGGCCGTGTCTGCATGTAGCCTTCCACGCGGGGCGGCTATTCAGACCGAAGTTCTAGATGAACAAGTGGATGAAAATCCCAGTTTTCAAGTAGTCGAAGTAACGCGATCCAACATTCCCGAAATCCTCAGCTGGCCGGCGTCGGGATGGCACGGGCACTACCACTGGCCCAATACATCGACAGGTCGCAACTCATCGACAATCCGAACCGGAGATCGATTGAATGTGACGATCTGGGATAGCCAGGAAAACTCGCTCATTACCAACCCAGGCCAACGCTTTACCGAAATCAAAGGCGTAGAAGTTGATGCAAACGGGTCAATATTTCTTCCCTATGTAAACAAAGTTGGCGTAAGAGGCTTAACCTCCGATCGAGCCCGGTCAAAAATTCAACAGCGGCTTGAACCAATTGTTCCCTCCGCTCAAGTTCAGGTCAGCCTTGAACAGGGTCGGGATCATTCTGTCGACGTTGTCGGTGGCGTCCAAAACCCTGGCAGCTATCCAATGCCGTCACGAAATTACAAAGTGCTGAATGTGCTTGCTGATGCTGGCGGCATTCCTCCGGAATTGCGCAACCCAAAGGTTCGGCTTTTGCGTGGCTCCGAAACCTATGAAATCTCGTCTGAAAAATTGCTCGCCGACGGGACTAAAAACGCACTGATGCAACCGCGTGACACACTCATCGTTGAGGAAGACGATAGTAGTTTTGTTGCATTCGGCGCCTCAGGCAAAGAAGATTTGATCTACTTTCCAAAAGACAATCTAAGTGCGCTCGAAGCTTTGTCACTGATGGGTGGTCTCCGAGATTCAAGGGCAGATCCTCAAGGGGTTCTCGTTCTTCGTGAATACGATACTGCCGATATTCATTCAGGCAACGCCGGCCCCAACCTGCAACAAGTTGTGTTTACCTTTGATATGACAAGTGCGGATGGCCTATTCGCGGCGCGCAAGTTTCCGTTGAACCCGAATGACACTGTTTTGGCGACGGAATCTCCGGTCGTTGGTCTTCGAACAGTCCTTGAATTGATTGGCTCTGTTGTTGGTGTGTCAGCTCAAACAGCTGGCTTGGGACAATAAAAAAGGAGCGCTCCCGGAAGGGCACGCTCCTTTACCATTGTTTAACAGAGGCTTATTCGGCAGCAGGGCCGACAGACGCCAAGTAGGCATAAACATCTTCAGCGCCTTTTTTCAGGCGGAAGGTCATTTTTGACTTTGCTTTGTCATCGCCAAGATGTGACCGCAGGAACTTTTTGGGATCAGTTACATAGGCAACAAAGCTTTCTTCGTCCCATGCCAAACCACCTTCACCAGCAGCGACAATGTCTTTGCCGAATTTGAAACCTTCGAACGTGCCAGCCGTCCGGCCAACAACACCGTAAAGATTGGGGCCAGTTTTCCCGCCTTTGACGATGTTTTCACCGTCAGCATCCTGAATCATGTGGCAGGATTTGCATTTCTTGAAAGCTTTTTCACCAGCAGCTGCATCACCGCTTGGTGCATGCGAGTCGGCAAAAGCTCCGGTAGCGATAGTTGCGACGGCCAGAGCCGATGCGATCGTCATTTTCATGTTGGGTCTCCATCATAATCGCGCAGTCCTAGGGCGAACCTATCAAACCGCTGGGGGTTACAACAATAGCGCGAAAGGCTAATACCCTGCGACCATCCGCCCATTGCCAGCATCATCCCATGCTTTCTGGCCCTTGACCCCGGGGAATTTGCCAGCCACTTAGCCAAAATGACTGATATGCAGAACACTGAATTGGAAACACTGATTCCCGCTTGGGTCGACGGAGTGCTGACTCCGACCGGCAAATTAGCGGCCCATCAGTTTGGATATCGGCACAAAGCCGTGTCGGTTTTTGTGATGTCAGGCACCAAAACGCTGATCCAACAACGCGCGTTGAGCAAGTATCACACGCCGGGTCTTTGGGCGAACACCTGCTGTACGCATCCGCATTGGGACGAAAATCCACTAACCTGTGCCAATAGGCGGCTTGAACAAGAGTTGGGGATTTCCGGATTAACGCCGCAGTATCGCGACCAGATAGAATATCGGGCTGATGTCGGAAACGATTTGATCGAACACGAAGTTGTTGATCTTTACACAGCCCAGGCTGATCAAACTCTTTGCATCACACCGAATCCCGACGAAGTCATGGCTGTCGAATGGATTGAGCTTGAACAACTAAAGACAAGAGTTACAGAGCAACCCGAGATGTTCACACCTTGGTTGAAAATCTATTTATCCGAGCATTCAGACCGGATTTTCACCGCATCCGCTTAAGATAAACATAGTAGGCCCCTGCCCCTCCATGGCGTTGATGGGCTTCGGCAACCTGTAAAATAGCCTGCGAAATCGGCACCATACGCATCCATTGCGGCACTTGGCTTTTTAACACACCACGGCGCCGCGGCATCGGGTCGTAAGGATCTTCGCGGCTTCCCTTGCCCGTAATCACCAGAACCAAACGCAACCCGCGCGCTTGCGACGTCAGAATAAACCGGATCAATTCCGGATGCGCCTGATCAAGCGTCATCCCATGTAAATCTATCCGCGCTTCGGGCGCCAGTTTTCCGCGTTTCATGCGGGTATACGCCTTGTTATCCATCTGTAAAGGAACGGCTTTGACGCGTTGAGATGTGGTTTGGGGAAACACATGTGTTTCTGTTTGCCGCACTGCTTTGTCTCCCAAAGCAAAGGGCGACAAAGGCTGTTTTTCCTTTGGTTTTGGTCGCGCGATCTTTTTCGGAAGCTCAGGCTCAACCGGCTTTGGACGATTGTGAAGCGGATCGGCGCTTGTTGCCACCTGTTGCCAAAGCTCTAGTTCGTCCGGGCGCAGGCGCCTTTTGGTCATTGGACGGCTTCCGGCAAGAGCGCATAGGCGCGTTGAATTGGCATCAAAACGACCATCCGGCCCGGATCTTTGATTCGACCGGCAATTTGCCCGGCTTCGTCACCCGTTCCGATAAACACATCCGCCCGCTGGGCGCCCTTGATCGCTGACCCCGTGTCTTGAGCGATCATCAAGCGGTTAAGCGGGTTCCGGCCGCCTTTCTCAATCCAAACAGGCGCACCTAAGGGCGTAAAAGCCGGATCAACAGCGATAGAGCGCATCGTTGTAATCGACCGGTTCATCGCCCCAAGCGGGCCTCTGTCCGCCGGCACTTCGCTGACTTCGCGGAAAAACACATAGGAGTGATTGTGATAGAGCAACTCCTGTCCCTCAACAGGATTGCGACGCACCCAATTCTTGATCACTTGCGCAGATACCTGATGGGCGGAATATGTGCCCCGTCGCACCAATTCTTGACCAATCGAGCGGTACGGATGACCATTGGCACCACCATATCCAACGCGGATAAAGCTGCCATCGGGATATTTCACCCGGCCAGAACCTTGAACTTGCAGGAAAAACAGCTCAACCGGATCGTCGACCCAAGTGATTTCCAAATCGCGATTGTTCATAACACCCGACGTCAGAATATCGCGCCGGGTGAGCCAAGGCCGCTGTTTACGGGCTTCAGATGGCATTTTATAAATCGGATATTTGAAGCGCTCACTTTTAAAGGGCGCTCCGTCCAGTTCCGGTTCAAAATACCCGGTGAACAAGCCATCCGACTTATCCGTGATCAGAACAGGTCGAAAGAACAGTTCAAAAAACTGCCGCGCATCCCCGGCCTCGGCCGCAACATTGCACAAAGAGACCCAATCGGGATCGTTCAAATCCCCACAGGTGTTGCGAAACACCTTTAGCGCGGCGGCATGATCATCCTCGGCCCAGCCAACAAGGTCTTCGAACCCCAAAATGGCATAGGACGTCTCATTCTCAGCATCAGCTGCCTGTGTCATGGCCATGATCGCCGTACAAACCGCAAGGAAAAATTGCTTCATTCGTCCGTGGCGACAAGCTGCCAATTCGGGTCTGAGTTGCCCATGTCATGGGAATAGGTCCAGACGTCTTTTTGCTTTTTGACCGCGGTGGCCGATCCTTCAAGCACCTGACCTTCGGCATCTTTTACGACCGACGTGAGATCGCCAACATAGCGCACAGTGATTTCAGCAACTTTTGTTGCCTCGTCAAAGCTTGCATCGGAAATCGAGATTTCACGTACACCAATGAATTCGGCCTCAATGGTCAGACCTTGCTCTTTGCGGCTTTCCACAACTTCGACGAAGGTTTCATAGACATCATCCGCCAAGAACGGCTTGAGATCTTCAACCTCTCCCCGCTCAAAACCCATCAGGATCATCTCATAAGCGCCACGCGCTCCAGAGAGAAATTCAGAAACGGAGAAAGACGGATCGACACGTTTCATGGCCGATAGGGCTTTGGCAGCACTGCTATCTTCGGCAACGTGGTCAATGATATCACGGTCGGGCCCGCCATCTATCACTTCAAAATCACGACGCGCGTCACGGGCTTCAGATTGGGGAACCGGAGGTTTTTCAAAACCTTCTCGGGTGCCCAAAACACTGCGCAAACGCAGGAACAAAAAAATTGCAATTCCGGCAAGAACCAGAAGTTCGATGATAGGAGAGTTCATTTGCACCTCATTTCGGGGCGGCATGGAATATTCTTGGTTGAATACCTATGTAGGTTAGGCACGCGGGTGAGTCCACCTGAGCTGAAAAAAGGAATGCATCACAATGTGGCTGTTTATCGCCTTTCTTGCTGTCCCTCTGATCGAAATCGGCCTGTTCATTCAGGTTGGCGGTGCGATTGGCCTATGGCCAACGCTTGCAATCGTTGTCTTGACGGCGATTTTGGGCACGTTTTTGGTTAGAACACAGGGTATCAACGCAATAAACAACCTCCAGAACAGTTTTTCGCGGCTCGAAGACCCGAGCGAACCCTTGGCACACGGGGCGATGATCCTGATTTCTGGCGCTTTATTGCTGACGCCCGGTTTCTTTACCGATGCTGTTGGCTTTGCGCTCTTGATGCCGCCTGTCCGTTCGGCCGTTTTTGCCTGGGTAAAGAAGCGCGTCAAGGTTAGCCAGTTTGAGATGGGCGGCGAGTTCCACACCTATCAGTCCGGACCGGCTCAGCGCCCCACCCCCGGCGTAAAGCCCAGTGAAGACGTGGTTGAAGGGGAGTTTTCAGAAATTCCTGACGGCAAAGAGCCCAATCATCCCGGCTCTGGTTGGACAAGGCATTGAGGCTTTGATCACAGACTGATATGCCTTGGACCGATTTTATATTGGAGACCGGTCCATGGCAGAAACCAACGGCGCAGCTGAAACACCCCAAGCGCCTAAAATGAATGTGCTGGCACAGTTCATTCGCGATCTTTCATTCGAAAATATTCTCGCCCAAAAAGGCGTTTCTGGCGAAGTTCAGCCAGAAGTTCAGGTTCAGGTGAACCTTGACGCCAAGAAGCGCACTGCTGAAAATCAGTACGAAGTAATCATGAAACTGAAAGTGGACAGCAAGTCCGCCGCAGCAAAAGAGCAGCTTTTTCTGCTTGAGCTTGATTACGCTGGCGTGTTCAACATCGAGGGCATTCCAGAAGACCAGATGCATCCGTTCCTTCTGATCGAATGCCCACGGATGTTGTTCCCGTTTGTGCGTCGCATTGTTTCAGATGTGACACGCGACGGTGGTTTTCCGCCTCTCAACCTCGAAACTATTGATTTCGTGGCACTTTATCGCACCGAGCTTCAGCGCCGTCAGGCAGAAGCTGAAGGTCAAAAAGCCGACGCTTAATGAGACATGCGCTTAGGATTTAAGCCAAAGCGCATCTTCTCCTAACTTCTCGACAAAGGCGGCGTGAGCCGCCTTTTCTTTGTCTGACAAGCGAGAGGGCAGGGCGGTCGGACGCGCGGTCGGTCTCCAGTTTGATTCTTCCCCTGTGGAACTCTTGTTTTTTTCAACGGGGGCAAGACCAAAGTCAGGCTGTTTTCCGCCGATCAGCTCAAGGTATACTTCGGCCAGAATTTCACTATCGAGCAAAGCGCCGTGAAGAGTACGGTTAGAGTTGTCGATATTGAAACGACGGCACAGCGCATCCAACGAGGCGGGCGACCCTGGAAACCTTTTTCTTGCTACCATCAAGGTATCAAACGCCTGATCATAGGGAATTTCAGGCAAGTTCATCCATTTCAGTTCAGCGTTCAAGAATTTCATATCAAACGCAGCGTTGTGGATGATCAATTTGGAATCCTGAATGAAATCAAGAAAGCTTTGACCTACTTTCTTGAACACAGGTTTGTCTTTTAGCGTCACTTCACCGGGATTCGCCGCCCGCGGTGAATCAAGCAAATCCGGCCCGATTCCGTGCACGCCAAAGGCTTCGTCCGGCATGCCCCGTTCGGGATTGATATAGACGTGATAGGTTTCGCCAGTGGCGACATGATTCATCAGCTCTACAGCACCGATTTCAACAATGCGATCGCCCGAAAACGGGTCAAACCCGGTGGTTTCCGTATCCAGAACGATTTCACGCATCGGAAATTTGCCTTTCTATCCCTGCCACAATCGCCTCAACCTGAGCGCGGGCATGCTCTAGCGTATCGGTTTCGATAACATAGGTCGAGCGGGCACATTTTTCACTATTTGGCATTTGTCGGGACAGGATTTGATCAAGCGTCTCTGCGCTCATTGTACCCCGCGCCATAACCCGATCTCGTTGAAGTTCAGCCGAAATAGAGACACATGCAACCGCATCCATCGCCTTGTCGCCATTGGTTTCAAACAACAACGGTATGTCAAAAACACCGATCTTGTCAGGGTTATTTGCGATGAACGCTTCGCGGTCTCGTTGAACCAAAGGATGAACAATCGTCTCTAGTTCAACCAAAACCGCGGGATTACCCGAAATCAGATCGCGGAGTTGGTCACGGGACACAGACCCATCTTTGATCGCATGTGGAAACTTGGCCGCAATCGGCGCTACTGCGGCTCCCTTTTCGCCATAAAGCCTGTGGACTGCCACATCAGCATCCCAAACAACGCAGCCTAGCTCGGCAAACATGTTTGCCGTCGTGCTTTTACCCATTCCGATAGACCCGGTCAGGCCGAGTTTGAATTTCATCGCAAAACCGCAGCGCGCGTCGTTTCGTCAATTTCGGGACGGGTTCCAAACCAGCGTTCAAATCCAGGAACCGCTTGATGAAGCAGCATGCCCAAGCCGTCGACGACCTGACATCCCGCGTCCTCTGCCTCCCTTAACAACCGCGTTTGGAGCGGTGTATAGACAAGGTCGGTAACCAACATGCCTGAACTCAGAGCATCAAGGGGAACCCGCAGTTCTTTTTTGCCGGTCATCCCTAGCGAAGTCGTGTTGACCACGGTGGCAGCACCTTCGATCAAGTTGCCAGCCTTGACCCAATCAAAAACCTGAACCCGATTGCCAAATGCTTCCCTAAGCGTATCCGCCCTGGCCCTAGTTCGGTTAGACAGACGTATTTCGGGAACACCAACATCCAACAATGACGCAATAACAGCGCGGGCCGCTCCACCTGCTCCTAGAACCACAGCTGGACCTGACTCCGGCTGCCAAGAAGGGGCGTTTTGGCGAAGATTTTCAATAAACCCGTAGCCATCAGTGTTATCTGCGTGGATGCGCCCATCTTTGCGAAAAATCAATGTGTTCGCAGCACCAATGAGGGTTGCTCGGTCAGATACAAGATCAGCGATCTCCATCACCCGCTCTTTGTGGGGAATGGTAACATTCACACCCACAAATCCCATATCAGGGAGTATTCTAAGCGTCGCTTCCAGCTTGTCCGGGGCAATATCCATGGGGATATAATGACCCGGGAGGCCATATTTACGCATCCAATGGGCGAACAGCCGAGGAGACCGGGAATGTGCAATAGGTGAGCCAATGACACCGGCCAAGGGAATACGGTCTAGGGTCATGCGGGGATGGCTCCTTGGTTTGAGAGTTGATTGAGTAGTTCCAAAAGCGGTAAACCAAGCACTGTGAAATGATTGCCATCGACACGAGCAAACAAACGAACGCCTTCTTCCTCGAGCTTGTAGCCACCCACCGAATAACCAATTTCGGGCCAGTTCCTGTCAAGGTAGTCCTCGAGATACGCATCGGAGAAGTCGCGCATCAAAAGACGGGCCGTGGCCACATGGCGCCAAACCGGCTCAGCCTCGTTGTATAGGACAGCGGCTGAAAGCAGTTGGTGTGGTTTTCCGCGCAAAGCCCTCAGCTGATCGCGCGCGTCATCCCTGCTTTGAGGTTTGGAGAAAATCCGCCCCTCGAAAGATAGAACCTGATCACATCCCAGAACCCGTTTGTCAGGGTTTTTTAGGGCAATTTTGCGCGCCTTGGCCTCTGCCAATGTGTCAGCAATATCTCTGGGTGTTGCTTGTTCGGCCTGAAGAGCTGCCTTGATCATATCCTCATCAACGCGAGGCGATTCGATTTCGATTCGAAGTCCGGCCGCGCGGAGCAGATCCGCTCGAATTTGAGAGCCAGAAGCGAGGATGAGGTGCGGATTCATGTGGATAGTTCTGCGGGCAACTCTGTGTGGGCTTTCACGTATGTTTCTGGGGAAAAAAACATCAAGTTGCAAGCTTGGGGGTAAGTCGCCCCTTTGTCAGACATTCCAGACAAGTTGTTTGGGCTGAGGAAAGGAAAACTTCCGCTATGTGGGACATCGGATGTGTTGCCGCTTGTCCCAAGGTTTTCCTAGATAGAATCTTAACGTTCGTCACAGGATTAAGATATTGTTTAAAAACACTAAAAGTTAGATATCGTTTCAAAAACGGAAAATCCTTCCCCACATTTATCCAAAGACATGGTCATGTGGAAAAGTACAGGGACGAACAAATAATCCCCAGAAAATCACCGACACTATAAAACCTAAAACCTTTCTACTTTCTTTATTTTTTTAAAGAATAGTCTGGGTTTTCCTGCTCATTGACTTGCTTGGTAAGGACAGGTACATCCATGACCACTCCTAGTCTGGAGTGTATTTCCCTAGAAAAGAAGACGTATGGACCAATTTGGTCCCGTGGATGTTTGGCATGACCGTAGAAAAACTGAACCTTGCTGATCTAAAGGCAAAGAGCCCCAAAGATCTTTTGTCTATGGCAGAAGAGCTTGAGATCGAGAATGCCTCGACCATGCGCAAGGGCGAAATGATGTTTCAGATTCTGCGCGAACGCGCGGATGACGGTTGGGATATCTATGGTGATGGCGTTCTTGAAGTCTTGCAGGATGGTTTTGGCTTTCTACGGTCACCAGAAGCCAACTATTTGCCAGGTCCGGACGATATTTATGTGTCTCCTGAAATGATCCGTAAATACTCGCTGCGGACTGGGGATTCTATTGACGGTGAGATCAAGGCACCGGATGGTGAAGAGCGCTACTTTGCGTTGGTCAATGTCACCAAGATAAACTTTGAAGAGCCTGAAAAGGCCCGCCACAAGATCGCATTCGACAACCTGACGCCGCTCTATCCTGATGAACGGCTGAAGATGGAAATTGAAGATCCGACTATCAAAGATCGCTCTGCGCGGATTATTGATCTCGTCGCACCTATTGGTAAAGGCCAGCGTAGTTTGATCGTAGCGCCGCCACGGACGGGTAAAACGGTACTTCTACAGAATATTGCTCACTCGATCGAACAGAACCATCCTGAGTGCTATTTGATCGTTCTACTGATCGATGAACGCCCAGAAGAGGTGACGGACATGCAGCGGTCTGTGAAGGGTGAGGTTGTGTCTTCGACCTTTGATGAACCTGCACAACGACATGTTGCTGTAAGCGAAATGGTCATTGAAAAGGCCAAGCGGTTGGTCGAGCATAAACGAGATGTTGTTATTCTTTTGGACTCTATCACAAGACTTGGTAGGGCCTTCAACACAGTTGTTCCATCTTCTGGCAAGGTTTTGACCGGTGGTGTTGATGCCAATGCCTTGCAGCGTCCTAAACGGTTCTTTGGTGCTGCGCGGAATATCGAAGAGGGCGGCTCCCTGACAATCATCGCAACAGCCCTGATTGATACGGGTTCGCGGATGGATGAGGTTATCTTTGAGGAATTCAAAGGGACCGGTAACTCTGAGATCGTTCTAGATCGCAAAGTGGCAGATAAACGCGTCTTCCCTGCCTTGGATATTCTCAAGTCCGGTACACGGAAAGAGGATTTGCTTGTGGACAAAGTCGACCTTCAAAAGACATTTGTTTTGCGCCGTATTCTGAACCCAATGGGGACAACCGATGCAGTCGAGTTCCTGATTTCAAAGCTAAAACAAACAAAGACGAATTCCGAGTTCTTTGACTCAATGAATACGTAATGGCCTCATGGACACGATCTTTGCTCTGGCCAGCGCACCGGGGAAGGCTGGTGTCTCTGTAATTCGGATTTCGGGGTCCGAGGCGAAAGCTGCCGGAACCCGCTTGTCCGGTCCTAACCTCCCAATGGCTCGGCAGTCAGGACTTAGAGTTCTTAAGAGACAAACAGGTGAGCATCTGGATCAGGCGCTCGTCCTTGTTTTTGAGTCTGGCGCGAGCTTTACCGGCGAAGATGTTGTTGAATTTCAAGTACATGGCAGCGTTGCGGTCATCGGTGCCGTTTTGGATGAACTTGGGAAGATCCCTGGCCTTAGAATGGCAGAACCGGGTGAATTCACGCGAAGAGCGCTTGAAAACGGATGTATGGACTTAACGCAAGTTGAGGCACTGTCCGACTTGATTGAATCTGAAACGGAAGCTCAACGCAAACAAGCACTTCTCGTTTTATCAGGAGCGCTGGGGCAGAAAGTGGATGCTTGGCGAACCAAAATTGTTCGTTCTGCAGCGTTGCTAGAAGCAACTATAGATTTTGCCGATGAAGACGTTCCTGTTGATGTAACCGACGAAGTTCGGGAGCTATTGCGCACTGTTATTGGATCTATCGAAGGCGAACTTTCTGGCTTGGATGCAGCAGAGCGAGTTAGAACTGGTTTTGAGGTGGCGATTGTTGGCCCACCGAATGCGGGAAAGTCAACATTGTTGAACTTTCTTGCAGGCCGAGATGCTGCAATTACATCCGAATTCGCTGGTACAACGCGTGATGTTATCGAAGTCCATATGGAGATTGGTGGTTTTTCGGTAACTCTTCTGGATACAGCTGGGGTTAGAAAAACAGAGGATCACGTTGAAAGAATCGGTGTAGAGCGGGCTCTAGCTCGTGCAAAATCAGCGGATTTATGTGTTCATCTCATTGAATTTAATGAAAACACAGAGGTTCCTGCCGAAGACTTGGATATTGTTCTCGTCGCCAAGGATGATTCAGGCCGTTTCAACGGTATTTCTGGTTTAACTGGATTTGGAGTTGATCGGTTGCTGCGCCACATTAAATTGTCACTGTCATCTCTTGTTGGTGGGTCTAGTTTAGTAAATCGCGAACGACATCGAATTACACTCACACAAAGTCTAACTTTTCTACGAGATGCAGAGCTTAGCCTTGATAGTGGGGTCGAAGACTATGACTTGGTCTCTGAGGAACTGAGAAGCGCTGTTAGAAAGCTTGAGGCGTTAATTGGTCGAGTTGATGTGGAAAATTTGCTGGATGAAATTTTCATGAATTTTTGCGTTGGCAAATAGGGAGTGTTTCACGTGAAACATCAGAAGTTTGACGTAGTTGTTATCGGCGCTGGTCATGCCGGTGCAGAGGCCGCGAGTGCAGCAGCTAGATACGGCGCAAAAACGGCCCTTATTACACTAAAGGTGACAGACCTAGGAACTATGTCCTGTAATCCTGCTATCGGTGGGTTGGGAAAAGGCCATCTTGTCCGAGAGATTGATGCATTGGGCGGCCTTATGGGTATCGCTGCAGATCGAGCCGGAATACAGTTCCGGTTGTTGAATAGGCGAAAAGGTCCTGCCGTTCAGGGGCCGCGAGCGCAGGCAGATAGAACAATCTTCCGACAAAGTGTAAAAGACCTTGTTTCAGAAATTCGGAACCTAAGTGTTCTCACTGGAGAGGTCGTAGACCTAATTCAGTCTGGAGAGAGATTCTCCGGAGTAGTTCTAAGAGACGGCACCACTATTGATGCGAGGTCGGTCGTTCTTACAAGCGGTACGTTTTTGAATGGAATTGTGCATATTGGGGATGTGTCACACTCTGGTGGTAGAATGGGTGACGATGCGTCAAATAGATTGGCAGATAGAATCAGGGAAATAGACCTTAGTTTTGGACGACTGAAAACAGGGACACCTCCTAGACTAGACGGTTCGACGATAGACTGGGATGTTTTAGAAATGCAGCCCGGTGATAAAAAGCCGACCATGTTTTCTTTCCTGTCAGACCGTCCAAGCGCGAGGCAAATTTCCTGTGGAATAACGCATACAAATTCCAACACGCATGATATTATACGGGATAATCTTTCTCTGTCTGCGATGTACGGCGGCCATATCGACGGAGTTGGACCTCGGTATTGTCCTTCAATTGAGGATAAGGTCGTCCGGTTCTCGGATAAGGAAAGTCACCAGGTTTTTCTTGAGCCTGAAGGACTAAATACAAATACGGTCTATCCAAACGGTATTTCTACGTCACTCCCTGTCTCGGTTCAGGATGCTTATGTTAGAACCCTGAAAGGACTTGAAAATGTTCAGATTGTGCAGCCGGGGTATGCCATCGAATATGACTATGTTGATCCAAGAGGATTAACATCCCAATTGCAAGTTAAGGGATTTGAGGGCCTGTATTTTGCAGGGCAGATTAATGGGACAACCGGTTATGAAGAAGCCGGTGCCCAGGGTTTGGTGGCTGGTTTGAATGCTGCTGCGAATGCTTTGGAAAAGAACCCGATTACGTTTTCAAGAGTAGATAGCTACATCGGTGTGATGGTGGACGATCTTACAACCCGTGGAGTGACTGAACCCTATAGGATGTTTACGTCTCGCGCTGAATTTCGGCTGGCGATTCGTGTAGATAATGCTGACCAACGTCTTACACCTACAGGACGCGATCTTGGTATCTTGTGTGACCAAAGGATCCGATCCTTTGAAATGAAAATGGAAAAGCTTGAAGAGGCGCACAAACTTCTTTCCAGTGTCTTGTTTACACCCAATGAGGTTTGTGATTTGGGCGTGAAGGTCAATTTGGACGGTGTAAAGCGATCTGGCATGCAATTATTGTCCTTCAAGGATGTTAGTTTTGATGTCCTGAAACCGGCCATTCCCGGTGTTGCAAGTATAGATAGTGACGTTTCTGACCAGCTTAAGAAACAAGCTACCTATGCCTCATATATTGAACGACAAAAGCGGGATGTAGAAGCTATCAAGAAAGACATGAAAGTGTCTATTCCTGCGGATTTTGACTACTCCAGCTTCTCGGGACTGTCGAATGAACTTGTTTCCAAATTGTCAAAGGCGCGACCTGAGACTCTTGCTCAGATGAGCCGGCTGGAGGGAATTACACCTGCGGCGACTGCACTTGTTTTGGCAAAAATCAGGCAAGCTGAAAAACGAGGGTCTGCATGACAAACCGAGTGAAGTCCTTGAATGTTTCACGTGAAACACTGGACCGACTTAAGGTCTATGAGCATCAGCTTCTCAAATGGACCAAGAAAATAAATTTGATTGCTCCTTCAACCGTTGGGGATGCTTGGCAAAGACATTTTGAGGATTCCCTGCAACTATTTGATCTACGCAAACTCGGCGCTCAAAAATGGTTGGACCTCGGGACGGGAGGAGGATTTCCAGGCCTCGTATGTGCTGTGGTTGCATCCGAAAAGGCACCAGACATTTCGTTTACATTTGTTGAAAGCGACACAAGAAAATGTGCATTTTTGAGATCAGTTGCGCGCGAGCTTGATCTAAAGGTGAACGTTATTTGTGATCGTATCGAGAATATTGAGGCCGTAGAGGCGGGAATTATTTCGGCGCGGGCCCTGGCGGCACTTCCACATTTGATCCACTTAGCAAAAAACCACGGCACGGATGACTGTCAATATCTGTTTCCAAAGGGACAAAACTGGGAAGAAGAAGTCAATTTAGCACGAAAAAAATGGCAGTTTTCACTGACTTGCCATAGAAGTAGAACCAATACTGAAGCCGTAATTCTGGAAATCGGAAACATCTCACATGCCTGATTTGATCAACCCAGAACGACCAAAGGTCATCGCAGTCGCAAATCAAAAAGGCGGCGTTGGGAAAACAACCACCACTATCAACTTGTCGGCGGCTTTGGCCGAACTTGGTTTGAACGTGCTTGTCATAGATCTTGATCCGCAAGGCAACGCGTCGACGGGATTGGGGATTGAGCCAGAAGATCGGGAGTTCACCACATATGAATTTTTGCTAGATGATGTCACTTTGTCGTCGCTGATCTTGGGGACAAGCACCGAAAATGTATCTCTGATACCGGCAACGGTCGACTTGAGTTCAGCTGATATTGAATTGTACAACAATGAGAAGCGTAGTTTCTTACTGCACGATGCCATTCAGCAAACGGATATGAATGACTTCAATTTTGACTATATCTTGATTGATTGTCCGCCGTCTTTGAACCTTTTGACAGTCAACGCAATGGTCGCTTCGGATTCAGTTATAGTTCCACTGCAAAGCGAGTTTTTTGCGCTAGAGGGCTTGTCTCAGCTTATGATGACAATCCGAGAAGTTCGACAGACGGCGAATCCGAAACTGCGGATTGAAGGCATCGTTTTGACGATGTATGACGCGCGCAACAACTTGTCCCAACAGGTTGAAGCAGATGCTCGATCGAACTTGGGTGATCTTGTTTTTAAATCTGTGATTCCGCGGAACGTCAGGGTGAGTGAAGCTCCGTCATATGCTTTGCCTGTACTCAGCTATGATTCGGGCTCAAAAGGGGCCATTGCCTACCGCGCTCTTGCGACTGAACTGCTTGCAAAAAATGATCAAGTCGCCGCTTAAGACCATACAAAGGACGCCGATAATGGTACAAAAAAAAGAACAACGCCGTGGTCTTGGACGCGGGTTATCCGCATTGATGGCGGATGTTGCCCCCGAGGAAAACACTTCAACAACGGCTCCACGCTCTGATCTAACTGTGCCGATCGAGAAACTCGTTCCAAATCCCGATCAGCCACGTCGCGTTTTCACCGATAACCAACTTGAAGAGCTGGCGAATTCAATTCGCACCAAGGGTGTTCTTCAACCACTTATTGTTCGCCAAAATCCCAAGAATGCCGAGCAGTATGAAATTGTCGCCGGTGAACGTCGGTGGCGTGCGTCACAACTTGCGCAGTTACATGAAGTTCCGGTTCTCGTGCGTGACTTTGACGACATTGAGGTACTTGAGGTAGCGATCATTGAAAACATCCAGCGGGCGGATTTGAACGCCATTGAAGAGGCGGCGGGATATAAGCAGCTGATGTTCAAGTTCGGTCACACCCAGGAAAAGCTTGCCGAAGCTTTGGGCAAAAGCCGGAGCCATATTGCGAACTTGATGCGTTTGCTGAACCTTCCAGACACAATTCAGGATTTGGTCTCGAAGAGTGAACTAAGTGCCGGGCATGCACGCGCTTTGATCACGGCACCGAACCCAGAAGAGTTGGCCAAAATTGTCGTGGCCAAAGGGTTGTCGGTGCGTGAAACTGAAAAACTTGCGAAGGGTACTGTCGCAGCGCCTAAGCCAAAAATTGCAAGTACATCCCAATCAGCACCGGTGAAGGATGCGGACACCAAAGCTCTGGAAGGTGATTTGTCCGCAGCACTGAAAATGAAAGTTCAGATTGATCACAAAGCCGGTGGGGAATCCGGTCGTGTGACAATTTCCTACGATACTTTGGATGAACTAGATGCGCTTTGTTCGGTGCTGAGCAAGGCCTAGTCAATTTGAGAAGGTCGGCTATTCAGGAAGCAATTCTGCAATAACAGAATTGAGAACGAGCCGACCTTGCTGCGTAACGCCAATTCGGTCGTCACTCTTCCACATGATCCCAAGTTCATGCAATCTATTAACAGTAGTTTCCAGTGCATTGAATTCATACATATTGTGGACCCTCGCAATATATACACCTTCAGTTATCCGTAGACCCATCATCAGGTATTCAGAAGCCTGATCCTTGCCAGACAGCTTTGTCATAACCTCGTCGCCAGAGCCGCCTTCAACAGCCTTCAACCAGGCTCCGGGTTGGAGCCAAGCTGAATTGGCATATTTCTGTCCGGACAGCGTCAGGCGGCCATGCGCTCCCGGGCCGACACCGGCATAATCTCCATATGTCCAATAGATCAAATTGTGCCTAGATTCCGAGCCAGGGGCGGCGTGGTTAGACACCTCATAGGCCGGCATCCCAGCCGCGCTACAGATGTCTTGCGTGAGGTCATACATGTCGGCGGCTAGGTCTTCGCCGGGGAGGCCGCGCAATTTGCCAGCATTTTGCCGGTCCCAAAATGCCGTCCCATGTTCGACCGTCAATTGATAAAGTGAAAGGTGATCACCGGCCATGGCCAAGGCTTCGGTAAGCTCTGTTTCCCAATCGGAAAGTGATTGATTTTGGCGGGCGTATATCAGGTCAAAGCTGACACGATTGAAGGTATCTCGGGCAATACCAAAAGCGCGTTTGGCTTCGTCCGCATTGTGTAGCCGCCCGAGTTTACGAAGGTCATCGTCGCGCAATGATTGGATGCCCAAAGACACTCGGTTTATTCCCGCATCGGCAAAGCCACGAAACCGATCCGCTTCGACCGAGTTTGGATTTGCCTCAAGGGTAATTTCGATGTCATTGGCCCAGGTCCAATGGGTTTGCGTGGCCTCAAGAATGGTCGCAACAGTCTGGGGCAGCATGAGCGACGGCGTCCCGCCACCGAAAAATATCGACCTTAGCACACGACCGGGGGTAAGGGCCGAAACGCGTTGGACCTCAGAGGCCAGGGCCATGGCCCAACGCGTTTGATCAATGTGTTTTACAACGTGGCTGTTGAAGTCGCAGTAGGGGCATTTGGCCTCGCAAAACGGCCAATGCACATAGAGTCCAAACCCCCCGGACTGCCAATCTTCAATCAAAGCAAGCAGCCACAAATTTGCGGAACGCGTCGGCGCGATGGCTGATCTCGTTCTTTTTCTCAGATGTCATTTCAGCAAAGGTTATGTCATAGCCCTCGGGTTCGAAAATCGGATCATAGCCATGTCCGTTGTCGCCGCGCATCGGCCAGACAACGCGACCTTCCATGACACCAGCGAACACCTGATCACTGCCATCGGGCCACGCCAGAACAAGTGTACAGCAAAACCGCGCCGTCCAAGGTTCCGGTGCTTTGGCACTTACCAACATTGTGTGGCTTTTGGTCATGGCCATGATGAAGTCACGGCCGTTCTCTGTTTCAGCCCAATCAGCGGCATAGACACCCGGTTGCTTGTCCAAGCCATCTATTTCAATACCGGAATCATCGGAAAGGGCAGGGAGGCCGGTCGCCTTGGCGGCAGCGTGGGCTTTGATCCGGGCATTTTCGACAAAGGTTGTGCCATCTTCAACTGGTTCAGGCAGGTCCATATCTTTGGCCCCAACAACTGAAACCCCAAAGGGCTTCAGCAGTTCGGTAATCTCATCAAGCTTGCCCTGATTGTGGGTGGCGACCAATAGACGGTCGCCCTCAAACTTGCGGGTCATGCCACGGCAGCTTTCTGAGCAGCAACAAGTTCCCCGACACCTTTTTCGGCGAGGTCCATCAACTGACCCATCTGATCGCGCGAGAAGGTCGAGCCCTCAGCAGACATCTGGATTTCGATCAGCTGACCATCTTCGCGCAGGATAAAGTTGCCATCAACACCGGCTTCGCTGTCTTCAGGATAGTCGAGATCAAGCACCGGCTGACCGGCGTAGATACCGCAAGACACAGCCGCGACAGGGGAGATCAGAGGATCGGTGATAATATCGCCCGCTTTGATCAACTTGTTAACCGCCAAACGCAGGGCAACCCAACCGCCGGTGATCGACGCGCAACGCGTCCCGCCATCCGCTTGGATCACGTCACAATCAACGGTGATTTGACGCTCGCCAAGGGCAACACGATCAACACCAGCGCGCAGCGAGCGGCCAATTAGACGCTGGATTTCAACGGTGCGGCCACCTTGTTTGCCGGATGTGGCCTCGCGACGCATGCGCGACGAGGTCGAGCGAGGCAACATGCCGTATTCCGCGGTTACCCAACCAAGGCCAGAGCCTTTGATAAAGGGCGGTACGCGGGCCTCTAGCGACGCGGTGCAGAGCACATGTGTATCGCCCATACGGATCATGCAAGATCCTTCGGCGTGCTTTGTTACGTCCGTTTCGATTGAAACGGCGCGCATTTCGTTTAATTCTCTTCCCGACGGTCTCATGGCGATCCTCTAAGCTAAGTTGGGGCAGGGATAGACGTGCTGCCCCCATGGGCGCAACCCTGATCCGGCTTTGGTTGCTGTGCAGACAAAAGAAGAGGCGCGTATGAGCGAACCAAATGAAGTTTTGACCGATATGAATGAACGCTCTCGCGAGGTGTTTCGTTTGGTTGTCGAATCCTATCTTGAAACCGGGGGGCCAGTAGGATCGCGGACATTGACCCGCGCCTTGTCAGAAAAAGTATCTGCTGCCACCATTCGCAATGTGATGCAGGATCTGGAGTTTCTCGGCCTTCTTGATAGCCCACATGTCTCGGCCGGTCGTATTCCGACCCAGCAAGGGTTGCGCATGTTTGTTGATGGTCTGCTTGAGGTTCGCGACCTCGACATGCAAGACCGCGAGAAACTCGATGCGACGGCTGGAAGCAATGCGTCAGATGTGGGTGGTTTGTTGGATCAAGTCGGTGCCGCTTTGTCCGGTGTGACCCATGGTGCCTCTCTTGTTCTCACTCCGAAACAAGAAGCTCCGCTTAAACATATCGAATTTGTCAGCCTCGCCCAAGATCGGGCGTTGGTGGTCATTGTGTTTGCAGATGGTCAGGTCGAAAATCGTGTTTTCGCGCCACCTCCCGGTCAAACACCAAGTTCGATGCGAGAAGCAGCGAACTTCGTCAATTCCTGGATCGAAGGGCGCACCTTGTCCGAGCTGGGCAAAATCATGGAAGAGGAAATCACAAAACGCCGTCAGGAGCTGGATGCAAAAGCTGCGCAACTTGTCGAATCAGGTATCGCCGTGTGGGAAAGCCCGGATGACAAAACCGGCCGTCTCATCGTGCGTGGCCGGTCGAATCTTTTGGGCGATGACACCGCAGAAGAGCAGCTCGAACTGATCAAAACCCTGTTTGATGACTTGGAACGCAAGCAAGATATTGCTGAATTTCTTGAACTGACCGAACAGGGCGAAGGCGTTCGCATTTTTATTGGCTCAGAGAACAAACTTTTCTCACTTTCGGGTTCCTCTTTGGTGGTGTCTCCCTATATGAACGCTGATCGAAAGATCATTGGCGCTGTGGGCGTGATCGGCCCAACGCGTCTAAACTATGGCCGCATTGTTCCGATTGTGGACTACACGGCGCAACTGGTTGGGAAGCTGATAACCGACCGGAGTTAGAGGTAGAGAATGGCTGATCAGAATAACGACGATTTCCTCGACAACATTGACGAGGCAGAAGCGCAAGAAACGGCTTTTGAGACCGAAGAGATTGATGAGGTCGCAATGGCGGTTGAGCAAGTGGTTGCTGAGCGCGATGAATACAAAGACCGGTTTATGCGGGCTTTGGCCGATGCGGAAAACGCCCGCAAGCGTGCCGACAAAGATCGCCGCGAGGCCAACATGTATGGTGGCACGCGCATCGCCCGCGATTTGATCCCGGTTTATGATAACCTGAATCGCGCTTTGGCAGCCGCCAAAGAAGCCGAAGGCGAAGCCTCTGCTGCACTGATTGAAGGTGTTGAACTGACCCTAAAAGAGTTGCTGAGCGTGTTTGAACGCCACGGCGTGAAACGCCTATCTCCCGAAGTGGGTGACCGTTTCGATCCCCAGCTTCACGAAGCGATGTTCGAGGCACCACTTCCCGGAACCAAAGCGGGCGACATCATTCAGGTGTCCGCAGAGGGGTTCATGCTGCATGATCGTTTGCTGCGCGCTGCTCAGGTCGGTGTTAGCTCGATGCCTGCAAGCTAAACGGGCTTCATTTTGGAATAGGGAAGGGCGGGGTTTACCCCGCCTTTTCTTTGAGTAATGCCTTGAGATCGTAGATTGCCTGAAGCGCCTCGCGCGGTGTCATCTCGTCGGGCAAGAGATCGGCAACCTTGTCTTCGACCTCGGATGGGCCCGTTTGCACCGCCATAGGCTCCGGAGCTGCGGCAACAGCAAACAGAGGTAGATCGTCGATAAGCGCCTTTGGTGAGGTGCGATCCCGTTCGCCGGCTTCCAAGGCTTCAAGAACTGAACGGGCGCGTTTGATCACCGGCTGTGGAAGGCCCGCCAATTGCGCAACTTGAACACCATAAGACCGATCGGCGGCACCATCCCGAACCTCGTGCAAAAAGATGACCTCGCCGTCCCATTCTTTGACAGCAACCGTTGCGTTTTTCACGCCGGTCAATTTCCCGGCAAGGGCGGTCATCTCGTGATAATGCGTGGCGAACAAACCCCTTACGCAGTTTACTTCATGCAAGTGTTCAAGAGTGGCCCACGCGATAGACAAGCCATCATAAGTGGCCGTGCCGCGCCCAATTTCGTCCAAGATTACGAGAGCGCGGTCATCAGCTTGGTTCAAAATCGCAGCGGTTTCGACCATTTCGACCATAAAGGTCGACCGCCCACGGGCGAGGTCGTCACTTGCTCCCACGCGCGAAAATACTTGACTAACAATGCCAATATGGGCCGACCGCGCGGGAACATAGCTGCCCATTTGTGCCAGCAATGCGATCAAGGCATTTTGCCTGAGGTAGGTTGATTTACCGGCCATGTTCGGTCCGGTGAGCAGGGTTACAGAGGCTGTTTCTCCGGGTGCTGACAACGCACAATCATTGGCGATGAACACATCCCCGGCGGATTTCAGCGCGGCTTCGACAACCGGGTGGCGCCCGCCTTCGATGTGGAACGCGCGGCTGTCGTCGACCTTGGGCATACACCAATCCCGTTGGCGCGCCAGTTCGGCCAATCCTAGCGACAAATCGAACTCTGCAAGGGCTAGAGAAAGGTCCGACAGGGCCGGAGCAGACTCTATTACAGCACCTTTCAGGCTTTCATAGAGCCGCTTTTCAATCGCCAAAGCTTCGGCACCGGCGTTGAGGATACGTGTTTCCAGTTCCGACAGCTCTACAGTCGTAAATCGAACCTGATTGGCTGTGGTTTGCCGGTGGATGAACAGCTCAGACAGCGGAGGATTCAGCATTTTCTGCGCATGAAGCGCGGTTGTCTCAACAAAATACCCTAACACATTGTTGTGTTTTATTTTTAGGGAGTTGATACCGCTTTCATCGGCATATTTCGCCTGAAGCCCCGCAATCACACCGCGCCCTTTGTCGCGAAGCTCGCGTTCACTATCAAGCTGCTCGTTATAGCCAGAGGCGATGAACCCACCGTCGCGGGCCAACAACGGCGGATCGGCAATAAGAGCCTCATCAAGAAGGGTGAGCAGGTCTTGGTGACCCCGTAGATCGGCAAGTGATTGCTTTAGCAACTCTGGCAAATCGGCCCGATCCAAGCGTTCAGAAATGGCTTCGGCCTGACCAATGCCATTGCGGATGCTCGCAAGGTCACGGGGACCACCGCGATCAAGCGCCAAGCGTGATAGGGCGCGATCCAGATCCGGAACTTGACGCAAAGCGTCACGAACCCCATCCGCAGCAACGGATTCAGTGCCCCAACGAATAGCTTCGTGACGGGCGTGAATGACATCTAGTTCGCGCGACGGCGACGAAAGCCGGCGCTCCAACAACCGCGCTCCGGCTGATGTGACCGTCATATCGACCACCGAAAGGAGTGAGCCAGCGCGGCCACCTTGCATGCTTCGGGTCAACTCAAGATTCCGCCGCGTTGCTGCATCAATAGACATCAAGCGCGACACCGCCTCTTGCCGTGGCGGGCGCAGCATCGGCATTTGGCCTTTTTGCGTGATGTCGAGGTAGTCGGCCAAGGCGCCCATGGCGCTTAGTTCGGCGCGTGCAAATGACCCGAATCCGGCCAAAGTCTTGACGTTGAACACTGAGCAAAGGCGGTCTTGGGCTGCTGAACTGTCAAAGGACGCATTGCCCAACACGGTAACCTCGATGCCAAGGTCATTGAAAACCTCGCGTAGGTCTTCTTCGACCGTCTCGGATGTCAATAATTCGGACGGTGCCAAGCGCGCGAGCTCAGCCCCGATCCGTGATTGACCAACAGGCATCACGTGAAACGTCCCAGTCGAAATATCGGACCATGACAACGCCCATTCGTCTCTAACCCGGCCTAAAGCGGCTAGAAAGTTGTGACGCCGCGCTTCCAAAAGATTGTCTTCTGTCAAGGTTCCGGGCGTGACCAATCGCACAACTTCACGCCGGACAACCGATTTTGCCCCGCGTTTTTTGGCCTGTTCGGGTGTTTCCATCTGCTCGCCAACGGCAACGCGAAACCCCTTGCGGATGAGGGTGAGGAAATACCCCTGTGCCGCATGGTGAGGGACACCGCACATTGGTATCTCTTCACCGTTATGCTTTCCGCGTTTGGTCAGCGCGATATCAAGTGCCTCGGATGCAGCGACAGCATCGTCAAAGAACAATTCGTAAAAGTCACCCATGCGATAGAACAACAAAGCATCGGGATACCCGGCCTTGATTTCCAAATATTGCGCCATCATGGGCGTCACGGTACTTTTATTTCCTTTGTTAGCGCTCACTGCACTTTCCCTTGTCGTTCTGCCGTGACATTAAGCTGGCTGAGTCTCGGGTAAAACCCGCAAATTTATACCGGTAGGAAGACATGTCCAAACCCAAGTTTACCCGCGAAGAAGCGCTGGCATTTCACATTGACCCAACTCCGGGCAAATGGGAGGTGCAAGCCACCGTCCCAATGACAACACAGCGCGACCTGTCCTTGGCATATAGTCCTGGTGTTGCCGTACCCTGTGAGGAAATCGCCGCCAACCCTGAAACTGCCTATGACTATACGAACAAGGGTAACCTTGTGGCCGTAATTTCAAACGGTACGGCCGTTTTGGGTCTTGGCAACCTTGGTGCTCTTGGCTCGAAACCGGTGATGGAGGGCAAATCTGTTCTCTTCAAACGTTTTGCCGATGTGAATTCCATCGATATTGAGCTGGACACCGAAGACCCGGATGAGTTCTGCAAAGCTGTGCGCCTTATGGGCCCGACTTTTGGTGGCATCAATCTCGAAGACATCAAGGCGCCCGAGTGTTTTATCATCGAGCAGCGCCTGAAAGAGGAAATGGACATTCCCGTCTTTCATGATGACCAGCACGGGACTGCGGTTATTTGTGCGGCTGGTTTGCTGAATGCGCTGAAAATTTCCGGGAAAAAAATCGAAGACGTAAAGATCGTTCTTAACGGCGCGGGCGCGGCGGGCATCGCTTGTATCGAGCTGTTGAAATCTATGGGTGCGCGGCACGACAATTGTATTGTTTGTGACACCAAAGGGGTCATTTACCAGGGTCGCACCGAAGGGATGAACCAATGGAAATCCGCCCACGCGGTTGCAACTGAACATCGTACCCTCGAAGACGCGATGGTTGGTGCGGACGTGTTCCTTGGTGTGTCGGCCAAAGGTGCCGTGACACAGGACATGGTCAAGGCGATGGGTGACAATCCGGTCATTTTCGCCATGGCAAACCCCGATCCAGAGATCACACCAGAAGAAGCGCACGAAGTGCGTGTGGATGCGATCGTTGCCACGGGCCGAAGCGATTACCCCAATCAGGTAAATAACGTTCTAGGTTTCCCATACCTGTTCCGTGGCGCGCTAGACATTCACGCCCGCGCCATCAATGACGAGATGAAGATCGCTTGCGCCCAAGCTTTGGCTGATTTGGCGCGCGAAGATGTGCCCGATGAGGTGGCGTTGGCGTATGGCAAAAGCCTGACCTTTGGTCGTGATTACATCATCCCGACTCCCTTTGATCCGAGACTAATCCACCGCATCCCGCCCGCAGTCGCGCGGGCAGGCATGGAAACAGGTGCTGCGCGACGTCCAATTATCGACATTGATGCCTATGAAGAAGGGCTGAAATCGCGGATGGATCCGACCGCGTCGATTCTGCGGTCTATCAACACGCGTGCCCGTGCGGCACAGGCTAGAATGATCTTCGCCGAAGGGGATGACCCAAGGGTGCTTCGCGCAGCGGTGATGTATCAGCGCTCCGGGCTTGGCAAAGCTTTGGTTGTTGGACGAGAAGACGACGTAAAAGCCAAACTTGAAGCAGCCGGCCTTGGCGACGCTGTTCGTGAGCTTGAAGTCGTGAACGCCAAAAACACCCCGCATCTGCAGACATACAAGGACTTCTTGTATGATCGCTTGCAGCGCAAAGGGTTTGACCGTCAGGATGTGCACCGTATGGCGGCGCGTGATCGACATGTTTTTGCGTCGCTGATGCTAGAACACGGGCATGGCGATGGTTTGATTACCGGGGCAACCCGCAAATCCGCGCATGTGATGCAGTTGATTAACCATGTGTTTGATGCCGACGCCGAACATGGTGCGGCTGGCGTCACAGCGCTTTTGCACAAGGGCCGGATTGTCATGATCGCGGATACGCTTGTGCATGAATGGCCGGATGAAAATGACCTTGCCAATATTGCGGAACGCGCGGCTGATGTTGCTAAACACCTTGGGTTAGAGCCTCGTGTCGCCTTTGTAAGCTTCTCAACCTTTGGCTATCCGGTTTCGGAGCGGGCCGAGAAAATGCACCTTGCTCCGGCAGTCTTGGATCAACGCGGCGTTGATTTCGAATACGAAGGTGAAATGACCGTAGATGTTGCGCTTAACCCCACTGCGCAAGAGGCCTATCCGTTCCAACGCCTGACCGGTCCCGCCAATATTCTGGTTGTTCCGGCCCGGCACTCGGCGTCGATTTCGGTGAAATTGATGCAGGAAATGGCGGGTGCGACGGTTATCGGCCCAATCTTGGCTGGCGTCGACAAGTCGATCCAGATTTGCTCCACCAGCATGACGGCCAATGACATTCTCAATATGGCGGTCTTGTCTGCTTGTAAAGTCGGCTAAGCAAGGAAAGTGCATTGCGCATGGTGGAGGTTTCTTCCACCATGCCCTTTCTGTGAAGAAAGGGCAGCGCCATGACGATCTACAACCTCGGCTCTATCAACATTGATCTAGTGTATCGCGTTCCGCATCTACCTGGTGCGGGCGAAACTTTGGCGTCAACGGGGTATAACAAGGGCCTTGGCGGCAAAGGGGCCAATATGTCTGTCGCGGTCACACGCGCCCAAAGCCAATGCGTGCATATTGGTGCAGTTGGGGCGGACGGGATTTGGGCCAAAAATCGGCTGATTAACTACGGCGTGATAGGCGATCATATCACCGAGTCAAAGGAGGCCACAGGGCACGCAATAATTGCGGTCGACGCCGCCGGTGAAAACATGATCATTCTGCATCCCGGTGCAAATCATGCCTTGTTAGAGACTGATATTGCTTTGGCTCTGTCTACTGCAAAACTCGGCGACACCTTTCTTTTTCAAAATGAAACGAATGGCTTAGAACACGGGGTTAAACTTGCACGTGAACTTGGCTTGCGTATTGCTCATGCAGCGGCCCCGTTTGAGGCGGACGCCGTCATTCCGGTCCTTCCGTTTCTCGATCTATTGGTTCTGAACGAAGTCGAGGCAGAGCAATTGCAATCCGCAACGGGGCAGGCGCTTGCCGAATTGCCAGTTGCGGATGTGGTGGTGACGCTTGGGGCCAAGGGATGTCGTTGGCATTCCGGCCCAAACACCCGCGCATTTCCGGCGATTTCGGTCACCCCAATCGACACAACGGGGGCAGGGGATACATTCACCGGCTATTTGATTGCGGCCCTTGATCAAGGGATGTCGATGGATCAGGCCATTGAACTGGCTGGCAAGGCCGGTGCATTGATGGTGACCCGACTTGGAACGGCGGACGTCATTCCGACGCTCCAAGACGTACAAGAGGCATTTTAAGCCATGTTAGAGCCTTTTATCCTGCGAAAGGTGCGGCCGAACCCCAAAGCTCTTTGACCCGTTGGTCACGGCCACAGGATTCGCGATACTTCTTGTAAGCATCCTTTTGCTTGATCGGACCAAAGCGGGTCAAAACGCGTTTGGTGCCCTTGTAGTAATCCTGATGATAACCTTCGGCGTCATAGAACTTCTTCGCAGGCAAAATTGGGGTCACAATTGTACGCCCCAATGCCTTGGCAGCGGCGGCCTTAGCCGCCTCTGCATCGGCTTTTTGGGCAGGGTTAGAGAAAAAAATGGCGGTGCGATAGCTTTCTCCGCGATCACAGAACTGGCCGGTTGCATCCGTAGGGTCGACCGATCGGAAAAACAGATCGTATAGCTTGCGTTGTGAGACCTGAGAGGCGTTGAATTTAATTCGAACCGCCTCGTAGTGTCCGCTCCCGCCGCGTGTGACTTGTTTGTAGTTCGGGTTGGCGACGTGGCCACCGGTGTAGCCGGATACGGCACCCGTAACTCCCTTAACCGATTCAAAATCGGATTCGACGCACCAAAAGCACCCTCCGGCAACGATGATTTCATCCGCCATGGCACGGTTGGCCTGAGCGGTAAAACCGAGCGTCATGAGAGCCATGAGGGCGAGGGGCTGAGCACGATTAAACAAGCGCATGTGTATCTCCTTTTGACGACAGCCTGCATAAAAGCGAGACACCAGACAATGCACTGTCATGTGATCTCACCAACAGGTGAGCGGGTGTGAAGCTTGCAAAGCCAAATCCCGCCGATAGGGTGTGCCTATGACAGACGTATCAACACATCAGGCGCAAGAAGATGCGCGCAATGACACCATCCAAATTTGGGTGAATGGCACATTGAAAACCCGCGCCGACGCAACGGTTAGCGTTTTTGATTCCGGCTTTATGCTCGGCGATGGCATATGGGAGGGGTTGCGGCTCTATAATGGGCGCTGGGCGTTTCTAGACGAACACATGGATCGGTTGTTTGAGGCGGCCAAGGCCATTGACCTTGATATTGGGATGGACCGGGCGGCCGTGATCGACGCGCTGGAACAAACGCGTCTAGCAAACGGGATGGAAAGCGATGCTCATGCCCGCTTGATGGTAACGCGGGGTGTGAAAACGCGGCCCTTCCAACATCCGTCGCTGAGCCAGCAAGGCCCGACTGTGGTCATTATCATGGAGCATTCGCGCCCGTCGATCCCGCGCCCGCTGAAGCTCGCCACAGTTCCTCATATTCGCGGCCTGCCAATGACGCAGGATCCAAAGTTGAATTCCCATTCGAAATTGAACTGCATTCTTGCCTGTATCGCCGCCGGAAAGGCCGGGGCGGACGAAGCGCTGATGCTGGATATCAATGGATTCGTGAACACCACTAATGCCTGCAACTTCTTCATCGTGCGCAAAGGCGCGGTTTGGACAAGCACCGGGGATTACTGCATGAACGGTATTACCCGTCAAAAGGTGATCGACCTATGTCGCGCCAACGACATTCCGGTGTTCGAACGCAACTATAGTTTGGTCGACACTTACGGGGCAGATGAGGCTTTTTTAACCGGGACTTTTGGGGCGCAAACCCCGATTTCCGAAATTGACGGTCGTCGGATTGGCACAGGCGAAGCGGGGCCAATGACGCTGCGTTTACGCGCTCTATATAAGGATCTTGTCGAACCATGAAAATCGCAATGTGGAGCGGGCCGCGCAACCTTTCGTCGGCGATGATGTATGCCTTTGGCAATCGGGCGGATTTCGCCGCTTGGGATGAGCCCTTTTATGCGCCCTATCTGAAACGCACCGGAATTGATCACCCAATGCGCGACGAGATCATCGTCGCACATGACGCCGATCCAGTCTCTGTTGCAGCCAAATGTGCCGGATCTGTACCAGACGGAAAACCGCATTGGTACCTGAAGCACATGGGTATTCATATGGATGAAACGCCGCTGGGCTGGGCCAAGGATTGCGTGAATATCCACCTGATCCGCCATCCTGCTCGGGTCATCGCGTCCTATGCGGCAAAGCGTGAAAACCCGACATTGCATGATATTGGCTTTGCTCAGCAGGTTGAGATATTCGAACGATTTCCCGGCCCAGTGGTCGACAGCGCCGACATTCGCGAAAACCCAGAGCGCATGTTGCGCAAGCTTTGCGGTGCCATTGATTTGGATTTTGATCCGGCAATGCTATCTTGGGCCGCGGGGCCCCGCGATTTCGATGGCATCTGGGCCGCGCATTGGTACGGCGCCGTCCATCAAAGCACCGGTTTTGCCGGGGCAGAGGGGCCTTTGCCGGTTCTAGAAGGGCAAGCTGCGGATTTATGTGCTGCTGCTATGCCCTTTTATGAAAAATTGGCCGCTCTCAAGCTTTGAGTAAATCAGCCAATTTCATTGCCACAGCCGGATTGCCGCTGATCTTGATCTTGCCCATCATGACGGCGGTCATTGGGTTCAAATTGCCTGACAGAAGCTTGATCAGATTGTCGGATGACAGTTTCAGCGTGCAATCTGTGTCCTGTTCCTGATCGCTTGCTGTGCCATCCGCCAAAACGATGACCCCGTCCTCGCCGCAATCGAACTTCAACGAGCCTTCAAAGCTCTTGGTTTCTAGCCCTTGCTGAAGGCGCGGTAGCAGGTCTTGTAACATCTCATCCCCCTTGGTTTCCCAAACCGGTAGAGGGCGCGCTTGACCCAATCAAGGGTAACGTAAGGTCTTACGCTGCGGCACAAAAAACGCCCCGAGGTTTCCCCCGAGGCGCGTTTGTTTCACGTTAAACAGGCCTTAGCCTTTCAAGCGACGACTCCGAGCAGCCAGCAGTTTCAAACGCAGGGCGTTCAACTGGATAAAGCCAGCGGCGTCTTTCTGATCATAGGCACCTGCGTCATCCTCAAACGTCACGTGCTCTTCGGAGTAAAGCGAATGATCAGAGGCGCGCGCCACGGTAAAGGCAGAACCTTTGTACAGTTTGAGCGTCACAGTCCCGGTTACATGTTCCTGCGACTTATCAATCGCGGCCTGAAGCATTTCGCGCTCGGGCGAATACCAGAACCCGTTGTAAATCAGCTCGGCGTAGCGTGGCATCAGGCTATCCTTGAGATGGCCTGCGCCGCTGTCCAATGTGATCTGTTCGATACCGCGATGCGCTTCGAGAAGGATCGTGCCGCCGGGTGTTTCATAGATACCGCGGGATTTCATGCCAACAAAACGGTTTTCAACAAAATCAAGACGCCCGATCCCGTGCTTACGGCCATAGTCGTTCAGCTGGGTCAGAATGGTCGCTGGCGACATCGCTACGCCATTGATGCTAACCGCGTCGCCTTTTTCGAAGCCGATTTCGATGATCTCTGGTGTGTCTGGCGCATCTTCTGGGGCGACCGTGCGCTGATACACATATTCAGGGGCCTGATCGGCTGGGTCTTCAAGAACTTTGCCTTCGGACGAGGTGTGCAGCAGGTTTGCATCAACCGAAAACGGCGCTTCGCCGCGCTTGTCTTTGGCAATCGGAATCTGGTTCTTCTCGGCAAAGTCGAGCAGGGACGTGCGTGAGTTCAGATCCCATTCACGCCATGGCGCGATGCATTTGATGTCAGGGTTGAGCGCATAGGCGGCCAGTTCGAACCGAACCTGATCGTTACCCTTACCGGTTGCGCCGTGGGCAACAGCGTCAGCGCCGGTTTCTTCGGCGATCTCAACCAAACGCTTAGAGATCAGCGGGCGGGCAATCGACGTGCCCAGCAAGTACAGACCTTCGTAAACGGCATTGGCACGGAACATCGGGAAAACGAAGTCACGCACAAACTCTTCGCGCACATCTTCGATAAAGATGTTCTCAGGCTTGATGCCCAGCATTTCGGCTTTGGCGCGCGCTGGCTCAAGCTCTTCGCCCTGACCAAGGTCGGCGGTAAATGTCACAACTTCGCAGCCATATTCAGTCTGCAGCCATTTGAGAATGATCGAGGTATCAAGGCCGCCGGAATAGGCCAGCACAACTTTCTTGGGCGCGGTCATGGAACTGTCCTTTAATGGGATTTTTCGCGGGTTATCCGGTTTTCGCCTCCGGGGCAAGGCTGACAGGTTGACAGAATGCTGCGGCGTGTTAGCCATTTGCCAAATATTTCAAAGAGTGAGGCTGCCATGAAGGGCTGGTTGATTTTTAAACATTCGTTTTCGATGGTTCTGCGCAATTGGCAAGAGGCGGTAAAAATAGGGCTTCTTCCGGTGTTGATGATCGTTGGCTTGGCCATGCTCGTGCTGCGCGGAGCAGCATTTGAATTGATACAGGGCACAAACCCCGAGGACATGGAGCATGTCTTTATGCAACCGGGTTTGATCGGCGGATTCATTGCCGTTTGGTTGTTCGCTTTGTTTGCCTTGCTATCCGTGGTCGTAAATTGGCACCGCTTTGTTTTGCTTGAAGAATATCCCGAAAATTGGATTCCGAAAATTAGGGCAAATGTTGTGTTGGGGTATTTGGGTCGGATTATTCTTATCGCAATTCTGTCCTTGGTTTTGATGATTCCCCTCGGGCTTGTCGCCGGAATGATGATGGCGATACCCGGTCTCGGCTGGATTGCTCTGATCGCGGCCTATCTGTGTGTTGCGATTGTGATGTATCGGGTCATCGCAATTTTGCCCGCCGCGGCGATTGGAGAGCCAATAACTCTTGGTCAAGCTTTTGAATCAACAAGAGGGTCGAACATGGATATTTTTGTGCTGATGCTTGTGTCTTTTGGGGTGAATATTGTGTTCCAACTGGCTGTTGGTGCTGTTGCAGTGGTCTCGCCGATCTTAAGTGGGTTGCTGTCGATTCCGGTGTCTTTGGCACTGGCCTTGGTCAATGTCAGCGTTCTGACAACGTTTTACGGTCACTATATTCAAGGTCGTCCGATTGACTGACTTGCGCGCGGGCGGCGTCTGCGGCACTCATCGTGAATGAGTGATTTTCAGGACAAAGCCCGCCAAGCCACAGACGCGATGCGCGATGTGTTTCCCGCAACGCCACTATTGCGCAACGATCACCTGTCTCATCGGTTTGACGCCGATATTTGGTTGAAACGCGAAGACATGAGCCCGGTGCGCAGTTACAAGTTGCGCGGCGCGTTGAATGCAATGCGCAAACAACAGGACAAAGGGCTGTTTGTCTGCGCCAGCGCGGGAAATCATGCTCAGGGCGTCGCCTATATGTGCAAGCATTTTGATGTGCGCGGTGTGATTTTCATGCCTGTCACAACCCCACAGCAAAAGATCCAAAAGACCGGGATGTTTGGCGGGGAAAATGTCGAAATTCGCCTAGTTGGGGACTATTTTGATGATTGCTTATCGGCGGCTCAGGCGTTTTGTGCATCCGAAGGCGGACATTTTTTGTCACCCTTCGACGATGAAGATGTGATCGAAGGTCAGGCCAGTGTCGCGGTTGAAATTGAGCAACAGCTTGGTCGTGTTCCTGATCATATGGTTATCCCGGTCGGCGGCGGTGGTCTAAGCTCCGGTGTGCTGAGCTATTTTGGTACTCAGACTCAGTATACATTTGTCGAACCGTCTGGTGGGGCATGTTTGCGCGCAGCGTTGCAGGCCGGAAAACCGGTTGCCCTTCCAAAGGTTGATACCTTTGCGGATGGCGCGGCGGTTGCCCGAATTGGTGAAAAGACTTTTGCCATTCTCAAAGGGGTTGGCCTGGCCAATAGCCTGACCATTCCAGAAGACCGGCTTTGCACCACGATGATTGAAATGCTCAATGTCGAAGGCATTGTTTTGGAACCAGCCGGTGCCCTGTCGATCGATGCATTGCAAGATTTGGGCCAAGCGATTCGCGGTAGAAGCGTTGTATGTGTGGTGTCGGGCGGAAACTTTGATTTTGAACGACTGCCTGAGGTCAAAGAGCGTGCCCAGAGGTATTCCGGGGTCAAAAAATATTTTATTTTACGGCTACCGCAACGGCCGGGCGCTCTCAAAGATTTCCTAAACTTGCTGGGTCCGAATGATGACATCGCGCGTTTTGAATATCTGAAAAAATCAGCCCGGAACTTCGGGTCTGTCTTGATCGGGATTGAGACCAGCGAACCAGAACAATTTACCCGCCTGTTTGAGCGGCTCGACACAAATGGGTTTACCTACCAGGACATCACGGAGGACGAGATCCTGGCGCAGTTTGTCATTTGATTTCTGTCCTGTTGGGCAACGTTGATCAGGCTGCCAAACGTCCGGGTAAATCCGCCTGAAACTGAACCCTCGAAGTTTCAAATGTGTCTCTGATTTCTGCCGGGCTAACAACCTCGGGTCGGCCGGTTGATGCGGCCTTCTCACCTTTTAGACAAAGCTGGGCGAGGCTTTCGAACCCAAGGTTCAAAGCGGCACCCTTGAGAAAATGCATCTGTTCTTCGGCAATGACTGAATCCGTTGCGCCATTTTCAAAAATGGAAATGGCGCTTTCCACTTCTTCCAAAAACAGGTCGACAACTTCTCCAAAATCTTCGGCTCCGATCTCTTCAACCAGTTCTTCTACGCGTGACCAATCGATCATAGGGCACCTCCTGAATAAGAAATTACAGGCCAGAAAGTGAACAAGTCGTTTCTGTTACAAATGCATTCAGTTGCATTTTAGATTTCAGTCACCGTTAAGGGTCTGAGGGTACCACCAAGCTGTGATTAATCCATGCGCAAGGGAATCGCCGTGCAACCTGACCCTGTCAACATACCAGCTACACAAACGGGCGCCGTCCGTGTGGTACTGATCGTTGATGATAGCAGACTGCAATTGCGGATCATGACCGCAATGCTTAGCCGTATGGGATTTGAGGTTCTTTCGACCGATTCCGGCGCGGAAGCCTTGGAGATTTGTGCCAAGCAAAAACCTGATTTGGTCTTGTCCGACTGGATGATGCCGGAAATGGATGGCCTTGAGCTTTGCCGTCGCTTTCGAGAAATGAAAAGCGAAAGCTATGGGTATTTCATTCTGTTGACGTCCAAAAGCGAAAAGGGGGATGTCGCTGAGGGCTTAGACGCTGGTGCCGATGATTTCCTAACCAAGCCTGTTAATTCTCATGAACTTCGCGCTCGTATCAACGCTGGTGCACGGGTTCTATCAATGGAACGTCAGCTTTCGGACAAAAACCGCCAAGTATCCGAAGCGTTGAATGAGCTTCAGGAAATTCATGAGGCGATCGACAAAGATTTACGTCAGGCACGGACAATTCAGCAATCATTGGTGCCCGAACGCGTCTGTGAAATTGCCACGTCTCGGGTCAGTTTGCTTTTGCGCCCTTGTGGCCATGTTGGTGGCGATCTTGTTGGGATGTTTCGTCCGGGTTACGATCGACTAGGGTTATATAATATTGATGTTTCTGGACACGGGATTACCTCTGCGATGGTGACTGCCCGTGTGGCTGGGTATCTTTCTAGTAACTTTCCGGATCAAAACGTCGCACTCGAAAAACGTTTTGATCGTTTTTATGCCATGCGTGAACCGGCTGAAACTGCCTGTTTGCTCAACCAGCGCTTGGTTGCTGATCCGGGTGTCGAGGAATACCTCACGATGGCTTATATTGCCACCGATTTGCAAACTGGTCGGGTGCGCATGGTTCAGGCTGGGCATTCGCCGCCAATGGTGCTCCGGGCCAATGGTGATGTTGAGTTTTTCGGAAATGGCGGTTTGCCCATCGGTCTTGTTGACCATGTCGACTATGAACAGCATGAGTTTCAGATGCATTCCGGCGACATGCTCCTTCTTTACTCCGACGGCTTTACCGAAGCGGTGATGAAAGATGGTGAGATGCTGGGCGAAGAAGGGCTTGCCCGGCTTTTCAAAGAGGCATCCAAATGCGGCCAAGGGCCAGATTTAGTCGAAGATATGTTTTGGCGTCTTACCTCAGAAATGGAAGATTCATCGAAACTCGGTGACGATGTTTCGGCGGCATTGCTTGAGTTTGATATTCTGAGCGAACGGGTTGAGAACCCGTCTTAACGGCAAAACTTTTGGACAAAAAACGCATCGCCCGCGTTTTCAAGATTTGAGATGGCGTCACTAATAGTATGCCAAACTGCTGTATGATCCGGTTCAGGGGGGGGCTCTAACTGCGTGATCGGTGCGGCACAGAAAATGGTACATAATTTTTCTGCCCAAAGATCATACTCAGGCATATAGGTAAATCGACGATAGGCTCCCAATCGCGTGATGCGCCCAATGCGCCACCCAGTCTCTTCGTACACCTCACGGTGTAGCGCAGCAATTGGATGTTCCCCGGAATCAATGCCGCCTCCTGGCAGTTGCAGCTCTGGTCCGGGGGCTTGTTCCGTCAATAGTAGGCGACCGGCTTTGGGCAAAATTGCGTATACGCCGGGGCGGATTCTGTATCGCCGCCCGGTTTCGGGCGGGGTTCCAAAACGCATCATCGCGACTAACCCCTTTGCGTTTGCCTTGATCGTCCCTATATGGCTGCGATATGCCAGTCTCCGGCAGATAAGGAAACCCCATGAGCATAGGCAACAAAATCGCTTGGGACGACACCGTCCTGCCCTTTCAGCTTGATCGCACCGACATGCGTGGCCGCGTGGCCCGATTGGATGGCGTGCTTTCTGGCGTTCTGAAACAACACGAATACCCGGAACCGGTTGAGGCGTTGGTCGCTGAAATGGCGTTACTGACGGCGTTGATCGGGCAAACCATTGATCTGCGCTGGAAACTGTCCCTTCAGGTTCAAACAAAAGGTGCGGTGCGTATGATTGCCACCGATTATTATGCGGCGGAAAAAGAAGGCGAAACGGCGCGTATCCGTGCCTATGCCAGCTTTGATGCCGATCGTTTGACCGATGACGCACCGTTTGAACAGTTGGGCGCCGGTTACTTTGCGATTCTGATTGATCAGGGCAATGGCACCAAACCGTACCAGGGAATTACCGACCTGACGGGTGACAGCCTTGCTGAATGCGCAACCGCCTATTTTGCCCAATCGGAACAATTGCCGACTAGGTTCTCATTGTCCTTTGGCAAATCCCAAGAACCGGGCGTGCCCGAACATTGGCGCGCTGGGGGAATCATGTTGCAACACATGCCCAAGGCGTCGCCTCTGATGAAAGGTGCGGAAAACGTCAAGGTGGTGGCCGAAGCGACAAGCGCCGAGATGGAAGAGAATTGGAACCGTGTCAATTTCCATTTGGATACGGTTGAAGAGCTGGAAATGATTGGGCCAAGTGTGACGCCAACCCAATTGCTCCTTCGATTGTTCCACGAGGAAGAGCCGAGGGTTTTTGATGCTCAACAGGTTAAATTCGGGTGCACATGCTCTGAGGATCGCGTGCGCCAAAGCCTGTCGATCTATTCGGCCAAGGACATCAAGACAATGACGACCGAAGAAGGCACTGTTACGGCGGATTGCCAGTTTTGCTCAACCCATTATGTTCTCGACCCAAAGACAGTTGGGTTCGAAGCAAAAAATGACGGTGCATGACCAAGTAAACACGTTGAAGATGGCGCTGGGCACGGGCTCTGCGCCATCTTCTGATTTTGATTTGAACCCGGATGTGGTCTTGCCCATGGGGCGCAAGCTTCGTCCCGCCGGTGTTCTGGCGGCTTTTCAGGTTGGGCCACGGGGGCTTGACTTGATCCTGACCAAGCGGTCCTCGCGGCTTAAACACCATCCCGGACAAATTGCCTTTCCGGGGGGCAAGGTGGATGACGGCGATGCCGATGTCATCGCCGCCGCCCTTAGAGAAGCCGACGAAGAAATCGGTCTTTGTCCAACAAACGTTGAGGTGTTGGGCACGTTACCGGGCCATGAAACCGTCACGGGGTTTGACGTCACGCCGGTGATCGGATTGGTCAAAGCCAAATTTGATCCGGTGCCAGAACCGGGTGAAGTTGACGAAGTCTTCTCTGTGCCCTTCACACATGTCGCCAACCCAGGCCTGTTTTCGGTGCAATACCGGCGCTGGCAAGGGCGTCGTCGGCATTATTATACCGTGCCATTTGGTCCCTATTATATTTGGGGTGCGACGGCTCGAATCCTGCGTGGATTGGCGGATCGGATCGCCGAATGACGGTTGCCACGGGAGAATGGCTGACGGCTCCCGGTGCCCAACAGGTACTGGGGTTGCTCGAAACCGCTGGGTTTCAGGCTTACGCCGTTGGCGGCTGCGTGCGAAATGCTCTTTTGAATGAACCTGTGGCGGATGTTGATATTTCGACCGACGCTCGCCCTGAAACAGTCTCTAGCCTTGCAAAAACTGCTGGTCTCAAGGTTGTCCCAACCGGGATCGAACATGGTACCGTGACTGTTGTCGCCGATGGGATTGGTTACGAAATCACCACTTTCCGAGCGGATGTTGAAACCGATGGCCGTCGCGCCGTTGTTCGGTTTTCTGATGACATCGCAGAAGACGCGCGCCGCCGCGATTTCACGATGAACGCGCTTTATGCGAACCGGCACGGTAGGGTTTTGGACCCGTTGGGTGGGGTGCCTGATTTGTTTGCTCGGCGGTTGCGATTTATCGAGGATGCAGAGCGGCGCATCAAAGAAGACTATCTTCGAATTCTGCGATTTTTTCGGTTTTTCGCGTGGTACGGTGATCCGTCCCAAGGGATGGATGCCGATGCGCTTGCCGCAATTGCCGGAAATATAGATGGGCTTTTACAACTGTCTCGGGAACGGGTTGGCACCGAGCTTATCAAACTATTGACTGCTACCGACCCAGTTATGGCCGTGGCCGTGATGGAGCAGACCGGGGTTTTGAACGCTGTGCTGCCCGGTGCGGTTTCAAAACCACTGGGTCCTTTGATCGTCAACGAAACAAGTCTGAATTTGCTGCCAGATGGTCTTCGGCGTTTGGCTGTTTTGGGATATTTTGACGGACCGGCTTTGCGGTTGTCCAAGGTCAAACAAAGGCAACTTGCGCAGTATCAGAGCCTAATGTCGAGTGTCGAGAGCCCAATTGAAATGGCTTATCGGCACGGGGTTTCAACCGCTCTTGACGTGATTGCTCTGCGTGCGTCGAGTATGGAGCACCCCGCTTGTTCTCCCGGCCTGCAAGTGCTCAAATCAGCGTCGGAGCAGCGGTTTCCTGTCAAAGCAAAAGACTTGATGACCGATTTTTCCGGGGCGCACCTTGGCCAAAAGCTGAAAGAGCTTGAAGAACGTTGGATTGCATCTGATTTCAGCTTGGACAAGGACGCTTTGTTGGCGATGCGCAACGAGGGGTGACAAATGTATCTTTCTGCGCTATCAGGGGGCGGACCTTAGGAGGATAGATGATGGATCGAGACAGGATTTTTACCAGCTTTAGCTGAGCCTGTCTGCGTTTGTGGTCCGGCTTAGCCAGACCCGCACCACCATCATGATTACCGCTCTATTTCCGAGGGCCCCCCTATGTTCCGTTATTTCGAAAACCTTGTAGATCCCTATTGCGACTACGCCCAAGACGACACTCCACCCCGGCGCGTTCTGCCCTTTCTCATGTCTTACAGCCGACCGTTTTACCGGCTCTTTGCTGCTGCTTCGATCCTGTCAATCTTTGTTGCCGCCGTTGAAATCGGTTTGATCTGGGCGATGGGTTGGGTTGTTGACATCCTCTCCGGTGATCCGGCAGAGGTTTGGCAAGCCCATGGCACGCATCTACTTTTGCTCGCCGTGTTCGTTTTGACCCTTCGCCCGGCCATTCAGGCGCTTGATGTGTTATTGCTTAACAATGCGGTGCTGCCCAATTTGGGAACGCTCATCCGATGGCGGGCGCATAAACATGTTTTGCGTCAATCCGTTGGTTGGTTTGAAAATGATTTCGCGGGGCGGATATCTAACCGTATCATGCAAACCCCTCCCGCCGCCGGTGAGGCTGTGTTTCAAGTCTTTGACGCGATTACCTTTTCAATCGCTTATGTGGTTGGTGCCTTGGTTATGTTGGGCGACGCAGATCCGCGTTTGATGGTGCCTTTGCTTGCGTGGTTGGTGCTCTATGGTCTGTTGCTGCGTTGGACTGTGATCCGCGTCGGAAGCGCATCCAAAGCGTCATCAGATGCGCGTAGCAAGGTCACCGGCCGTGTCGTCGATGCCTATACCAACATTCACTCGGTCAAGATGTTCTCGCATCACGAGAATGAGCTGGACTACGCAAAAGAGTCGATCGAGGCTTCGCGGCAAACCTTCTTTCATGAAATGCGCCTCTATACCTTTATGGACGTCGCATTGGTTACGCTGAACGGTTTGCTGATTGTTGGTGTTGTCGGCTGGGCCTTTTCGCTTTGGATGCAGGGCGAGGTGTCTGCTGGTGTGGTGGCTGCGACGACTGCGTTGGCGCTGCGTTTGAATGGGATGACCGGTTGGATCATGTGGGCGCTGACAACGTTTTTCCGCGAACTTGGTGTCGTGGCCGAAGGCATGGAGACGATTGCCCAACCGATTGATCTTGTTGATGCACCGGATGCGCGGCCTCTTGATCTGATTGATGGGAAAATCGAAATACAGTCTCTAACACACCACTATGGGCGTGACTCCGGTGGGCTTGAGGATGTGTCTCTTACCATCCATCCGGGCGAAAAGATCGGGTTGGTTGGGCGGTCAGGGGCCGGTAAATCAACTTTGGTCAAGCTGTTGCTGCGGTTCTACGATGCTGAAAAAGGCGCGATCCTTATCGACGGACAGGATATTTCCCAAGTCACCCAAGATAGTTTGCGTGCCCAAATCGGGATGGTCCAACAGGACAGCTCGCTGTTGCACCGTTCGGTGCGTGACAACATCCTTTATGGCCGCCCCAATGCGACCGAAGCCGAAATGCTCAAGGCGACACAACAAGCCCAAGCTCATGACTTCATCCTGGAACTAGAAGACCCAGAAGGGCGCAAAGGCTATGACGCCCATGTTGGTGAGCGTGGCGTGAAACTGTCTGGCGGTCAGCGTCAGCGGATTACACTGGCGCGGGTTGTTTTGAAAAACGCTCCGATCTTGATGTTGGATGAGGCCACGAGTGCGCTTGATAGTGAGGTCGAGGCCGCAATTCAGGAAACCCTATATGGGATGATGCAAGGCAAAACCGTTATTGCCATTGCGCATCGCCTAAGCACCATCGCCCAAATGGATCGCATACTGGTCATGGATAAGGGGAAAATCGTCGAGCAAGGCAGCCATGACGTGCTTTTGGCGCAAGGTGGATTATATGCGAGTTTCTGGGCGCGGCAGTCGGGCGGGTTTTTAGACCCGGATGAGCCGGCGGATGGGTCTGAAAAAACCAAAAAGACAAGGGCAGCGGAATGAACGTAAAAGATTTGATCAAGCCGTTTCAACGCGATGAAAGGCCACCGCCAACAACCCTGATGGCGTTCATTCGGTGGGCGTTGAAAGGCGCTTGGCCGATGATTGTTGTGGCGGCGATTCTGTCCGGGACTGCCGGCGCAATGGAAGCGGTCACCGCCTATTTTATGGGGTCGGTTGTGGACCGCGCCGTTGAACTTGGGCCGCAAGCGTTTTTTAGTGTCCAAAACGTCGGATTTTTGCTCGCTGTCACCGGGTTCTTTTTGATCGTTCGCCCGATCACTTTTGGGCTGTCATCGGTGGCCAACAACTACGTGGTGATGCCGAACATCCCGCCTTTGGTGCTGTCGAAACTCAACCGCTGGACTCTCGGGCAATCGGTTAGCTTCTTTGACAATGATTTCGCCGGTCGGATTGCCCAAAAACAGATGCAAACGGCGACCTCACTGACAATGGTGGTTTCCGAAACCATTAGTGCGATAGTCTTTGCCTTTGCGTCTTTGGTGGGGTCACTGCTGTTGCTTGCGACCATCGACTACCGCGTTTTGATCGTTTTTGCGGTGTGGTTGGTGGCTTATTTTGCCCTGATCCGGTGGTATCTGCCGCGTATTCGCACTCGTTCGGCGGCGCGGGCTGGGGCGCGAGCCAATGTCAGCGGTCAGGTTGTGGATACGATCACCAATATCAAAACCGTGAAACTCTTTGCCTCTGATCGTCACGAAGAACTTGCGGCGCAGGATGCCATGGTCGGTTTGCGGGAAAAATCGCTGGCCTTTGGGGCTTTGTCGGCCAGCTTCCGGTTCTTTCTGATGATCTTGGCCGGGGCATTGCCGGTGATCTTGGCCGGGGCATCGTTGCTTTTGTGGCGCAATGGATTGGCCACAACCGGGGACGTGGTGGCCACGGCAGCGGTCGCGGTGCGCGTGTCGCAAATGACCGGCTGGGTCAGTTTCACCTTGATGGGGCTTTATGCCAATGTCGGCGAAGTTGAAAACGGCATGAAAACCCTTGCCCCGGCTATTCGGGTCGAGGATCAGCCCAACGCCCAAGCGCTTGCTGTTGCCAAAGGTGAGATCGACTTTGATCAGGTGACCTTTGCCTATGGCGGTGAAACTGGCGGTGTCAAAGACATCAAGCTAACTGTGAAACCCGGCGAAAAGCTGGCTGTGGTAGGCGCATCAGGGGCGGGAAAATCGACGCTGGTTTCACTGTTGCTCCGGCTGTTTGACCGTGAAACAGGGTCTATTTCCATTGACGGTCAAGACATCGCAGAGATCAGCCAAGACAGCCTTCGCGACGCGATTGGAATGGTCACCCAAGAAACCGCGATGTTTAACCGATCCGCGATGGAAAACATCCGATATGGCCGCCCAGAAGCCACAGACGAAGAGGTGTTCGAAGCTGCGCGGCGCGCCTCGGCGCATGAGTTCATTCTTGAGCTAAAAGATCACGAGGGACGTGGCGGTTACGATGCGCGTCTCGGCGAGCGAGGCGTCAAACTCTCCGGTGGTCAGCGACAACGCATCGCCTTGGCCCGTGCCATCCTTAAAGATGCGCCGATCTTGGTGCTGGACGAGGCCACCAGCGCCCTTGATTCAGAAGTCGAAGCCGAAATTCAGGAGGCCTTGACCGAGGTGATGCAGGGCAAAACCGTGTTGGCCATCGCCCACCGCTTGTCGACCATCGCGCAGATGGATCGCATTGTTGTGCTGGAACAGGGTCACATTGTGGAACAAGGGCCGCACGATCTTTTGTTGGCGCAAAATGGCCTTTATGCGCGCTTTTGGGCCCGTCAATCGGGTGGGTTTCTTGATCCGCAACAAGCGGCCGAATGAAACGCGTCATGATTGTGGGCCAGCCGGGAGCAGGAAAATCTTGGCTGGCGCGGGCGCTCGGGGAACGGACGGGCCTGCCTGTTCAGCATATCGATCTGATCCATTGGCAACCGGGTTGGCAGGAACGTCCCAAGACCGAAAAGCTGACACTGATCCATCAGGCCGAAATGCGGGACAGCTGGATTATCGAAGGTGGCTTGTCTGCAACCTACAAGCACCGCCTGGCGCGGGCTGATACACTGATCATTCTGGATTTCACTCTGTGGTTTCGGGCGTGGCGGGTGTTTGTGCGCACGCTCAAAGACTATGGGCGAAGCCGGGCGGACCTTCCTGAGGACTGTCCGGAACGGTTTAGCTATGAGTTCTGGAAGTGGATTTGGGACACGCGCCATACCGGGCGGGCGCAGAACCTTGCCCTCATTGAACAAGCAAGGCCGGATGTGGCGGTTTTTCACCTGTGCTACCGGCACCAAGTGGCGTCGTTTGTAAAAAACCTCGACCTGCCCGACAATTCAGGGCAATAGGCAGCGCATGCAGCGTTTGATCATTGAAAGATTGGGGCACAAGGGCGACGGGATCGCTTTGGACCCTGCCATTGGCCAGATTTTCGTCCCCGGCGTTTTGCCCGGCGAAGAAGTCGACGGCATTGTTGAGGGCGGCATCATGACCGCGCCCAAAATTGTCACGCCATCAGATCAGCGGGTCAAAGCGCCGTGCCGTCATTCAAAATCCTGCGGCGGGTGTCAGCTCCAACACGCGCATGATGATTTTGCCAGCAACTGGAAAACCGACGTGGTTCGGCGCGCGCTTGTTGCGCAGGGGCTTGAGACCGACATTCGCCCATGTATCACTTCCGCCCCCCAAACCCGTCGCCGCGCGTCGTTTTCCGCGAAACGCACCAAAAAGGGCGCGCTTGCGGGGTTCCACAAAAAGGGGTCGAATGTTGTCATCGCCGTGCCCGATTGCCAGTTGGTGTCACCGGCGATTGCTGCGTCCCTGCCTTTGGTCGAAGAGCTTGCCGTCTTGGGCGCAAGCCGCAAGGGCGAGATTTCGGTTCTTGTCACCGAAAGCCTCTCGGGGCTTGATGTCTCGGTAACCGGCGGCAAACCGGTTGATACACCGCTGCGCGAGGCGCTGGGCGGGTTGGCGCGCAAATACAATCTGGCGCGTGTGACATGGGATGACGAAGCCCTAACCCGTTTGCCTCCAATCCAACGGTTTGGCACCGCCGATGTGACACCGCCCCCCGGTGCGTTCTTGCAAGCCACGCCAGATGGCGAAGCGGCGCTTTTGTCATCGGTGCGAGAGGCGCTAGGCCCGGTGAAATACGTCGCCGATCTCTTCGCAGGATGCGGCACCTTTGCCCTTCCTCTGGCCCAAGATTCCCGCGTTCATGCGGTCGAAGGTGACAAGGCGATGACTGCTGCGCTTGATCACGGTTGGCGCAATGCGCAGGGGTTAAAGCAAGTCACTCACGAAGCGCGCGACCTGTTCCGAAACCCGTTATTACCGGATGAGTTGGACAAGTTCGACGGCATCGTCATCGACCCGCCGCGTGCCGGTGCCGAGGCGCAGGTGGAACAATTATCACGTTGCAAAACCCCGCGTATCGCCTTTGTGTCCTGCAATCCGGTGACATTCGCCCGCGATGCAGCGCGTCTTGTTGCCAATGGGTATCGGTTGAACTGGGTGCAGGTGGTTGATCAATTCCGCTGGTCTACCCATGTCGAACTGGCTGCGGAATTTGAATACACCGTCTAAGAGATAGGGAAAACTGATGGGCCTGCGCAAACGCCTTGGCGATTTTCTAGATGAACCCCGGACTCAATACGCAATCATTGCGGTTATTTTGCTCAATGCGGTTGTGCTTGGGATGGAAACGTCCGAGCCATTGATGGCGCGTTGGGGTGGGATCATCACCTTTATCGACAAGCTGTGTCTTGCGATTTTCGTTTTTGAGATTGTGATCAAACTGATCGCGCGTGGTTGGCGGTTCTTCCTGAATGGTTGGAACCTCTTTGATTTTGTGATCGTTGGGATTTCCTTGGTTCCAGCTGGGCAAAGCGTATCTGTACTGCGGGCGTTGCGTATCTTGCGAGTGATGCGTGTGATTTCCGCTGCCCCGCGTTTGCGGCGCGTTGTCGAAGGCTTCATCACCGCGTTGCCTGGCATGGGCAGTGTGTTTTTACTGATGGCGATCATCTTTTACATCGGCGCTGTTATTGCGACCCGGCTCTTTGGGGAAGCTTTCCCCGAATGGTTCGGGACCTTGGGGTCATCTGCCTATTCCTTGTTCCAAATCATGACCTTGGAAAGCTGGTCGATGGGCATTGTTCGCCCAGTGATGGAAGTGTTCCCCTACGCTTGGGTGTTCTTTGTCCCGTTTATCATTGTGACGACCTTTGCGGTTGTGAACCTGTTGGTCGGTTTGATCGTGAACTCGATGCAGGATGCGCACGCTGAAGAGGATACTTTGAAAACGGATGCTTACCGCGATCAAGTGCTGGAACGGCTATTGGCAATCGAACGCCAATTGGCCAAACGTGATCAAAACACCCCAAAGCGATGACATAATCGTGCGCTGTTCGAAGGCGTCAAAATGCTGTAGGCTGCCAAGAAAAATCGAGGCAGTGTAATGCGGTTTATCAAGTTCTTCATGGTGCTGATACTGGCGCTGGGCGTATCTGGGTGTGCGTCAAAATTCAAAACCTATAACGGGCCCGAAGTGACGCATGTGATCGTCAACAAGGGCGAGCGTCGTATGTTCTTGATGCACAAAAACAAAGTACTCAAGGACTATCGGTTTGGGCTGGGCTTTGCCCCCGTGGGCGACAAGAAAGTGCGCGGAGACGGTAAGACGCCCGAAGGCGATTACTTCATTGATCGTCGCAACCCCAATAGTAAATTCTACCTCAGCATTGGGATTTCCTATCCCAACCCACGAGACGTGGCCGAGGCCAAGGCGCTTGGCCGATCACCGGGCGGGGATATTTTCATTCATGGCCGACCCAACAATCGCAAGCGGCGCCCCGGACGGGATTGGACCGCTGGCTGTATTACGGTTACCAACAGTCAGATGCGCGATATCTATGCCATGGTCAAAAACGGGACGCCGATCCGGATCAATCCGTAATCGGCGTTAAATCAACCTGACAGCTTATCCGGTTGACGTATTTGTGTTTTGGGGTGCCGAGGCGACACCGGGGATCGGGGCCAAATTGGGCGCGCCCAAGACCATGGTCCACCAGATTTTGCCGCTGCTTTCCTGATGCCAGGCAAAGCCGAGATCCTGGGCCGTCGGATCAAGAATAACCGAGCGTGTTGAGGATTCTTCCATCCAGGCTGACAAGGTTTGCAGCTCGGTTTCATAGGTCTCAGAGATTGTTTCACCGGCCAAGCGACCTTGGTATCCAACGCGTTGAACCCGATCGATTGGAGATGAGCCATCAGACCCAAAGTGCCATGGGCGGTTTTGCACCGACATGTCACGCGAATGTGTGGCTGCCGCCGCATTGAGCTGGGCATTCATCTGTAGGGTGCCAACACCGGCCGCCTGTCGCAATGCATTAACAGAGTCCAGTATTCTGAACTGAATGCGATTCGCAGCACCGGGACCAATGCGGTAAATCTTGGTTTTTGGACGTCCATCCGCCCCAAGCGGCGCTTGCTGAGGGGTGCCGCCACAGCTTGCGAGGGCTATGGCCGAGGACAAGGCAAGAAAGGCGCGACGGTTCATAAGGCTGCTCCTAAATCATTCTGTTGAGGCAATCTTTAACGACTCCAGCGTTGCCAATCAAACCCACATCGGCGTGAGCACGCCTGTTAACAAGTGTTTGAATTGCGACTGAGGCTTTCACGCCATATTATGGTCCCCAAATGTATTGGGTCTAAGAGGAGCTTGGACAATGAAAAAGCAGGCAGGACAAAGCCTAAGTCGCCGTGCCTTTATGGCTGGCACTGCCGCTGCTATTGGAACTCCGGCATTGGCTCAGGATGTTGATGGTCATGGCACGGTTGAAATTGAAAGAGACGTGTCATCAATTGTACGCCGGAACATTTCCAGCTTTCGGACGTTGGATTGGCAGCCGTATTTTGACAACCTGACAAATGGGGCCATCCTTGTCGATCTGTCGTCACGGGCGCTGCATTATTGGGAAGAATCAGGAACTTACCACCTGTATCCATCTTCGGTTCCCTTGACAGAAGACCTGACACGTCGCGGTCGAACTTCGGTGGTCCGCAAGGTCGAAGGCCCGTCATGGCGCCCGACACCGTCGATGCGCAAACGCAACCCTGAATGGCCGGAATTCGTTGGGCCGGGCCCGGATAATCCACTTGGGACACACGCGCTCTACCTTAGCTGGACCTATTACCGAATCCACGGCACACATGACACGCGCAAGATTGGTCGTCGTTCTTCGAATGGGTGCATTGGCCTTTACAACGAGCATATTGCACAGCTTTTCGGCATGGCCAAAGTTGGCACGCAAGTGTTGCTTATTTGACGACACTGTGGCGCTGCTAGAGAGCGCAGCTTTGGACACAATTGCATTTTCCGAGATTTGCTGTTTAGACAGACTTACGAGGAAAGTCTTGGGAGCTTGTTGAGCAACATCTGATTCAACAAGCGAATATCTGGAGAAGAACATGAAAAAAATCGCACTCGCCGTCGCATTCGCTGCCGCTGCTTCTACCGCAATGGCCGGTTCCTACGCCAAGGATGACGTTGTCATGGAGCCTGTTGTTGTTGTTGAAGAAACAGCTCAATCCTCTTCGGCTGCTGGCATCGTAATTCCGCTGATGCTGATCGCCATCCTGGCCGCTGCATCCGCAAGCTAAGTAGTTTCTAAACTACCGAATTGAAAGGCGGCGCGACGGTGCCGCCTTTTTCTTTTGGGGGACTATTATTTGATCCACCCACCAAGGTTTTCACTGATCACCTGACAAAGCGCGTCGATATGCTCGGGGTTGTCATTGAGGCACGGGATATAGCTGAACACTTCGCCACCGGCATGTTCAAAGCTTTCACAAATTTCTTCGTTGATCTCTTCAAGCGTTTCAATGCAATCGGCCGAAAAGGCCGGGGCAATCACGGCAATCCGCTTTTTCCCTTGTTTTGCCAATTCGGCAACATGCTCAACCGTGTAGGGCCGTAGCCATTCTTCGTTTCCGAAAACCGATTGGAAAGTGGTCACAATCTTTTCCTGATCCCAGCCCAGACGTTCACGCAACAAACGCGACGCTTTCTGACACTGGCAATGATAGGGGTCACCTTCGCGTAAGTACCGCTGAGGCATGCCGTGATAAGACACAACCAAAACATCCGGTTCGTGATCCAATTTAGCATAGCCCTCTTCGACCGACTTGGCCAAGGCGTCGATATAGGCGGGATGCTCAAAATAGGGGTCGATTGTACGGGCGGTGGGCTGGCGTTTTTGCTCCATCAGCGCGCGGAAGAATTCGTCATTTGCGGTGGCAGAGGTCGCACCGGCGTAATGCGGGTAAAGTGGCACAAAAAGAATGCGCGTGCAGCCGGCCTTGACCATCGCATCCACCTTGGATTTGGTCGACGGATTGCCGTAACGCATGCAAAAATCGACCATGACCTGATCGCCATATTGCTCAGCCAGCTTTTCAGAAATCGCTGCCGTCTGATCCCGTGTGATGGTCATCAACGGGCTTTCATCCTTTTCGGTGTTCCAGATCGAGCGATAGGCCTCGCCCGAGGTAAACGGGCGTTTAGATAGGATAATCAGCTGAAGAAGCGGTTGCCATTTCCATTTTGGAAAATCGATAACCCGTTGATCCGACAGAAATTCGTTTAGATAGCGGCGCATCGACCAATAGTCGGTTGCGTCGGGTGTGCCTAGGTTCGCCACCAGGATTCCGACCTTTTGTTTTGGAAAGGTAGGGTGGTCAGCGGGTTTGATCATATCGGGCATTTTGGGTCCTCGGCCTTGGCGTCACACTCGTAAGTATCGTTTGAAACGGCTGCGTCAATCTTTGAGAGGTTTTTCAACGGTTCCAAGCGCATCAGCGAGGCGTTGCGCCGCAGATCCGGGGCGCAATGGTTTGGGTTGGCTATCGTCTGGTGACCAGCCGGTCAGCGTGATCATGTCAAAGGTTGCGGGAATACGGCCGTCCTCTGTTCCGAACTCTTCTATGTATAGCTGAATTGCCCGCAAAAGCACCGCGCGGCGTGTCGGGTGACGCAAGCGGCTGTGCAACGCATTGGTTTCCCCCATCGCGCGCAGCTCGTGCATCAAATGCAAAGGGCTTTGGTAGCTGGCGGTCAATGGCACGCCGTCGGCCACAGGAAGGGTCAAGCCAGCCCGTTGAAGCAATCCGCCAAGGTCCCGAATCTCGCCCATAGGCGCGACGCGGGGTGCAAGACCGCCGGACACCTCGGATTCCGCTTGTCCCAAAGCGGCGCGCAATTCGTGCAATGTTTGCCCGCCAAATGTCAGCCCAAGGAAAAGCCCATCCGGACGCAATGCGCGGCGGCATTGGATCAACTGCCCAACAGGATCGTCGGCCCAGTGCAGCGCGAGGGCGTGAATAACCAAATCATGCGTGCCCTCTTTTAGGTCAAGCATCTCGTCATCGGTGACAATGCGTGCCTTGGGGAACACAGGTCGCCAAACCTGCGCAAAAGGTGTGACGATCGCCACATCCGTAAACTCTCTGTTAACCATCAAGAGCCGATCCTGCACTTCGTCCAGTGCGGTTTCGTGCAGAAACAGCGCGGGTTCACGCCCCAATGCGCGGGTGCGATTGCGGTTCAGGGCGTGGCGGTCGGTCAGGCGCGGTGTTTGTGACATGAAAGGCAGATAGAATGTGGGCGACCGGGATGCAAACCTTAGTGCAATTGATGTACCCGCCACGATGCTTGTCCTGTGGCGGTTTGGTCGAAACGGATTTCGGATTGTGTAGCGCGTGTTGGCGCGACACACCGTTTATTGCCGGGCTTAGCTGTGACCAATGCGGCGTTCCGCTTCCGGGACAATCGGACCGGATTGAACATTGCGATGAATGTTTGACCGTTGAACGCCCATGGTCGCGTGGACGCGCCGCGATTGAATACAAAGACAAGGGGCGGCGTTTGGTTTTGGCGTTCAAACACGGGGATCGTCAGGATATTGCCAAACCCGCCGCCAAATGGATGGCGCGGGTCACACGGGATTTGGTTCAGGACGACATGATTATTGTCCCGGTGCCTTTGCATCTTCATCGACATTTGTCGCGTCGATACAACCAATCGGCGCTTTTGGCCGAAGCTTTGGCCGACGAATTGAGCCTTGATTGGTGTCCAGATGCGCTTCAACGTCCACGCCCAACCCCAACCCTTGACGGAAAATCGCCGTCAGAGCGGTTTGAAACGGTATCCGGGCGTATCACCGTTTCGGCGGATCGTGAGGACTTGCTACGTGATCGACCGGTCTTAATTGTCGATGATGTGCTGACCTCGGGGGCCACATTGTCCGCCGCATCCGAGGCCTGTTGGGCGGCTGGTGCCTCTCAGGTTTTCGTGAGCGTTATGGCACGCGTTGCCAAAGGACCCTAACTGCCCTTAGAACATGCATACAGTTCTAAGGAATGCCCATGCAATCTGTCGAAATCTACACATCGCCGCTTTGCGGTTTTTGCCACGCGGCCAAACGTCTTTTGAAAAAGAAAGGCGTGTCGTTTTCCGAAGTTGATATTTTGGTCGAATCACATCGCCGTTCGGAAATGATGGATCGTGCCGGTGGCCGTCACACTGTTCCGCAAATCTTTATTGGCGACACCCATGTGGGTGGCTGCGATGATCTCTATGAGCTTGAACAAGCGGGCAAGCTTGATCGGTTGCTGGAGGGATAATGCGCGTCGCCATCTTGCAGATGAGTTCCTCGGATGATCCCGAAGAGAACATGACAAATGTCCGCGCCATGTTGCGCGCGGCCAAGGATCAGGGGGCAGAGTTCGCTTTGACCCCTGAGGTCACCAATGTCCTTAGCTTTTCGCGCCAGCGACAAGAGGCAGTTGTGGTGTCCGAAGCCGAGGATGTTGTTCTGCAAGCAATGCGGGATGAAGCGAAGGATCTGGGGATGTGGGTGTTGGCCGGGTCATTGGCTCTGCGTTCCGATCCGCCGGAAACCCGTTTCGCCAATCGCTCTGTTTTGATTGATCCTCAAGGGGGCATTTCGGCACGCTACGACAAGATTCACATGTTTGATGTGCAGGTCAGCGCCGAAGAAACTTATCGTGAATCCGCCGGTTTTGCCCCCGGCGATCGCGCTGTTTTGGCGCGAACGGATATTGGAAACATCGGGCTGACCATCTGTTACGACGTGCGTTTTGGCTACCTTCACCGTGAGTTGGCCAAGGCGGGTGCCCATATCATCACTGCCCCGGCGGCGTTTTCACCCGGCACCGGCCCGGCGCATTGGCAACCACTGCTGCAAGCCCGCGCAATTGAAACCGGCTGCTACGTTCTGGCTCCGGCGCAAACCGGGCAACACAAGGCGTCGATGGGCAAATCCCGGTCGACTTATGGTCATTCTTTGGTCGTTTCGCCCTGGGGCGAGGTTTTGTTGGACGCCGGGACCGAACCGGGCGTGTATTGCGTTGATATTGATTTGGACAAGGTTGACGAGGCCCGGCGCAAGGTGCCCTCTTTGACCCATGATCGCACATTTGAGGCCCCAAAATGAGCAGTTCCGAAGGCGCATTGGCAATTTCCCTGATCAGCGAGCTTTTGACCGCTGATCAGTTGTTGCGCGCGCGTTTGGGCAAGGTGCTGCCCAATAAAATGGAACTCTCGCACTTCTCTGTGCTCAACCTATTGACCCGCGGCGGCGAAAAAACCCCGGCGCAATTGGCGCGGGCCTTTCACTTGACCCGTGGGGCCATGACCAACACATTGGGCAAGCTTGAGATTGCCGGTTACGTCCATATTCGGCCCGATTGGGACGATGCGCGACGCAAGCTGGTTTCGATAAGTCCGGCGGGCCGATCCGCCCGTGACGCCGCCCTTGCCGCGATTGTGCCGATGCTCGACACGATGATGAGCGAGCTGGGCGAAGACAAGGTGCGCGCAGCCTTGCCAGTGCTGCGCGAATTGCGCTTACGTCTGGACGAAGACGAAAAAGGTGACAAGGTGGGGTGACCCGCCAACCTTCTACTTCAAAATATCCGCCACATTGGCCGCCTTGAATTCAGTGATCTGAAGCGCCACGACACCGGCGATGGTAAAGGGATCTTGTGCCATCAGGGCTTCGATTTCGGAGCGTTCCGCGCCAATGGCGATGATCATCCCACCGGTACGCGGCACTTTGGCCCCCGAGGCCAAAAACCGCCCCTCGGCATAACCTTTGGCGATAAACGCCATATGGGCGTCTATATGCGGCTCGACCTCGCTCAGGGGGACATTATAGGTAATGTCAATGGCAAAGAGATTGTGACCCTCAGGGATAGCAGGCTCGGGGTTAACAGACATGGACAGGCCTTTTTGCTTTACGCTTGTTTGATCGCGGCGGTGACATAGTTCACCGAAAGATCCCGATCCGAGATGCTCCAGCGCCACGTTACCGGGTTAAAGACGTACCCTTTGCGATCGACCGGCGTCAAACCCGCCTTGCTGATTAGGTCATATAGTTCATCCGGTGTGATGAATTTCTGCCATTCATGGGTGCCTTTGGGGAGCCAGCGCATCACATATTCCGCCCCGACAATCGCCACGGCAAAGCTTTTGGGATTGCGGTTGATGGTGGAACACAAATGTAGCCCGCCGGGTTTCAGTAACTGTTGGCAGGCGGTTAGATAGGCCTGCGGATCGGCGACATGTTCGACCACTTCCATGTTGATCACCACGTCAAATTGCTCACCCGCGGCGGCCATATCTTCGGCGGTGGTGTGGCGGTAATCAATGTCCAACCCGGATTGACGGGCGTGGGTTTGAGCGACGGGAATATTGCCACCGGCGGCGTCCACCCCAATCACGGTGGCCCCAAGCCGCGCCATGGGTTCGCACAGCAACCCGCCGCCACAGCCGATATCGAGAATGCGCAGCCCGTCAAAGGGGTGATTGGCCGTGAGATCACGGTCAAACTCACCGACAATCTGGGTGGTAATGTAATCAAGCCGCACAGGATTCATCATGTGCAAGGGTTTGAACTTGCCATGCGGGTCCCACCATTCGGCGGACATTGCCTCGAATTTGGCAACTTCGGATGCATCAACGGTGGTCACCATAACTTTCCCCATGGTCTTTTCCCTGCGCTGCACAATATAGTTGGGTTATGGACAAGTTCACGGGCCAAAAGCGCGCAGTGCAGTATCTTTATCCCCCGCTCGACCCCTTTGATCAGCGTATGATGGAGGTTGGTGACGGGCACCAGATTTATGTTGAGCAAAGCGGCAACCCCGACGGTGTGCCGGTTATTGTCTTGCATGGTGGGCCCGGCGGCGGCTGTAGCCCGGCGATGCGGCGCTATTTTGACCCGAATGTCTATCGCGTTGTTCTGTTTGATCAGCGTGGTTGTGGGAAATCGCGCCCGCATGCCAGCGTCAAAGACAATACGACTTGGCATCTTGTGGCCGATATCGAACGTATTCGTGACGCGCTAGAAATAGAAGAGTTCATCGTGTTTGGCGGCAGCTGGGGGGCAACCCTTGCGCTGATCTACGCCATCAGCCACCCGGACCGGGTGGCTCACCTCGTTTTGCGAGGGGTGTTCTTGTCATCGCAAGCCGAACTCGATTGGTTCTATGGTGGCGGCGCGGGTCAGTTTTGGCCAGAGCCGTGGGCGCGGTTTCGCGATATGATCCCAGAAGACGAGCGCGGTGATATGATTGCCGCCTATCACAAACGCTTGTTTAGCGGTGACCTGGTTCAGGAAATCAAATTTGCTCAGGCGTGGTCGGTCTGGGAAAATGCGCTGGCCTCTGTCTATTCCAATGGCCAAGGGGGCGAACCACCCGGTGATTACGCCCGTGCCTTTGCCCGGCTTGAGAACCACTATTTCGTCAACAAGGGTTTCCTTGTTTGTGATGGTTGGATTCTAAAAAATGTCGACAAAATCAAACACATACCTGGTGTGATCGTTCAAGGGCGCTATGACATGATCTGTCCACCGCAACGGGCGTGGGAATTGGCCAAAGCATGGCCAGAGGCGGATTTGCGGATGATTCGAAATGCCGGTCATGCGCTATCAGAACCCGGAATCAGTAGCGAACTCGTGTCCGCGATGGACCGTATAGCGGCCCAGTTGGATTAACTGTCTGACGGTTTTCCGACATTTAGGTTCGCTTTTGAACCCTTTACATGAGACACCTAGTCGCTAACCTGAATATATAGCAATAAAAGCCGACAGGGATCTTGAACTCAGTTCTAAAAATCATAGCGCAGCGCCTAGCACTAGGCTTGTTGACGCTCTTCATCGTTTCGATAGTTATCTTCGCAGCGGTGAACTTGTTACCGGGGGATTTTGCACAGGCCATTTTGGGCCAAGGTGCAACGCCTGAGGCGGTTGAGGCGATCCGAACGGATCTTGGTCTCGATCAACACCCGGTGAAACGATACATGCAATGGTTGGGGGGCGCACTTCAGGGCGACCTAGGCAACTCATTCGCACAGGCGAACTTTGCCAGCTTCGTAGGGGACGATAGCGGCGTTCGCACATCAGTTGCCCAGCAAATCGCGCCAAGATTTGCAAACACGATGTTCCTTGCGGGGGTCACAGCCGCGATTGCTGTTCCTTTTGCCGTGACTTTGGGCATTTTGGCCGCGCTCTACCGGAACTCGGTATTCGACCGTGCGACCAACATCTTGACGCTTAGCTCAATCTCTTCGCCGGAATTCTTTTTGGCCTATGTTTTGATCCTGTTCCTCGCAGTTCTGAACCCGTGGCTGCCGTCTTTGTCCAACATCTATGACGGCATGGCATTAAACGAACGGATTGAGAAAACCTTGCTTCCGGCTTTGACGCTGACCCTTGTTGTGACCGCACATATGATGCGCATGACCCGCGCGGCGATCATTAACTTGCTGGCCTCTCCCTATATCGAGATGGCGCGTCTTAAGGGCATCAACCCAATGCGGGTGATTGTGAAACATGCGCTGCCCAATGCGCTTGCTCCGATCATTAACGTGATCGCGTTGAACCTTGCCTATCTGATCACCGGCGTTGTCGTTGTCGAAGTGGTGTTCGTCTATCCCGGAATTGGTCAGCTGTTCGTTGATAGCGTGAAAATCCGCGATATCCCGGTTGTTCAGGCATGCTGTCTGATCTTTGCGGCGGCATATATCTTGCTGAACCTGACGGCGGATATCCTGTCGATCGTTTCCAACCCACGTCTGAGGCATCCGAAATGAGCGGCTTGATGACAATATTGATCGCGCTGGCCGTGATCGCTGCTCTGGGCTATGCGTTCCGCTTGGCCGGGCAGAAACTCACCAACAACGCGCCCAAGTTCCGCGATATGCCTTATGCGGTGGCCTTTGGTTACGTGCTGGGGCTTGCGGTCATCCTTTGGGCGGTTTGGACTTATATCAAAGCGCAATTCCTTCTCCCCGAAGCGGAGGCAAACAAATACTTCTACTTTGTTGTCGCCATCCACGCCTTCATCATTTTCTCGGTTGCGGCTTGGGTGTTCCGGTTTTTTGGGCGCGCGGTTGGAACGGCTGGAACACGTAAATTGTTCCGCCAGATGCCGTTGACTGCCTCGTTTGGGGTGCTGGTGATCCTTGTCTACGCGATCTTGGCGATTTTTGCCGGTGTTTTGGCCCCGCATGGCCAAGAAGACGTGTTCGCACAAGCCAACGTTGTTCCGGGTGGGAATCCGGCGCTGGGCGGTGATCCGGCCTTTCCTTTGGGCACCGACCAAATCGGCCGCGATATCTTGTCCCGTCTGATCTATGGCGCGCAAAACACCGTTGGGATTGCCTTTGTCACCACGCTGATCGCGTTCTTTGTGGGGGGAAGTCTTGGCTTCTTGGCTGCGACCTTGCGAGGACTGTTTGATCAGGTGCTAAGCCGCACCGTTGATGTTTTGATGGCCATCCCGGCGTTGATCTTTGCGCTCTTGCTGATCACGGTGGCATCCGCTTGGGTGACCGGCTGGGGTTTGACCGTTGCGATGGTTTTGATCATGGCCTTGATTGATAGCACCCGTGTGTTCCGGTTGGCCCGCGCGGTTGGCATGAACATCGTGGTGATGGATTATATCGAGGCGGCTAAGCTGCGCGGTGAAAACCTGTCCTACATCGTGTTTCGTGAAATCCTACCCAATGCCACGGCGCCTTTGCTGGCGGAATTTGGTCTGCGCTTTTGCTTTGTCTTCCTAACGATCTCCTCACTGAGCTTCCTCGGTGTGGGTATTCAGCCGCCGCTGGCGGATTGGGGGACCATGGTCAAAGACATGTCATCCTTTATCAACTACGCCGCCTTTGCGCCGCAGGTTTCCGCAGCGCCTCTTTTGGCAGCGGGGGCAATTGCACTGTTAACCGTCGCGGTAAATTTTGTGGTGGATTGGATGCTGCATCGCAGCTCAGGGCTAAAGGAATAATCTCATGAGCAATGATGCATTCAAAGACGCCGAAACCCTTGTCGAAATGAAGGGAATCTGGATGGAGGGCCGATCCGATGAGGATTGGCACCCCATTATCAACGGTGTTGATTTGACCCTCCGCAAAGGCGAAGTCCTTGGCTTAATTGGTGAATCCGGGGCGGGGAAATCCACCCTTGGGTTGGCCTCGATGGGGTTTTGCCGTGACGGCGTGCGTATCTCCAAAGGCTCGGTCATGTTTGACGGGATTGATCTTTTGGCGGCCTCTTCCGAGGAAAAACGCCAGTTGCTCGGCAAGCGGATCGCTTATGTGGCTCAATCCGCCGCGGCGAGCTTTAACCCCGCTCATCGTCTGATTGATCAGCACAGCGAAGCGCCCATTCAACACGGCGTCATGTCCAAAGAGGAGAGCGAAGCCGATGGGATGGAGCTTTATCGCAAGCTGCGCCTGCCCAACCCGGATGAAATCGGCTTTCGTTACCCGCATCAGGTCTCTGGCGGTCAGCTTCAGCGCGCGATGACCGCGATGGCGATGGCCTGTCGTCCTGATCTGATCATCTTTGATGAACCGACCACGGCGCTTGACGTGACCACCCAGATCGAGGTTTTGGCCTCGATCCGTGAGATTGTCGAGGAATTCGACACCGCCGCGATCTACATCACCCACGACCTCGCAGTTGTGGCTCAGATGGCCGACACGATTAAAGTGCTGCTCAAAGGGGATGAGGTCGAAGAGGCCGAAACCCGCGAAATGCTATCGAATCCGACACAGGACTATACCAAAAGCTTATGGGCGGTACGTGAATTCCAACGTCCGTCCAAACCGGCGGTTCACACCGGGTCCACCCCGGTTATTTCGGTAAAAAACGTGACGGCCGCCTATGGCAAGGTCGACGTCTTGCATGATGTCAGCTTTGATATTCACGAAGGCCGCACGGTGGCTGTTGTGGGGGAATCCGGGTCGGGTAAGTCGACAACGGCACGCTGTATCACCGGGCTTTTGCCGCCGCGGATTGGATCGATCGAATTGGGCGGCGCAACTTTGCCGCTGGACTATCGCAAACGCGACCGGTCTCAGCTGCAGAAAATTCAGATGATTTACCAGATGGCGGATACGGCGCTTAACCCGCGCCAAACCGTTGGGGATATCATTGGCCGCCCTGTTGAGTTTTATACCGGCCTAACGGGCAAAGCACGGCGCAAGCGTGTCGAAGAGCTGATGGATCAGATCGAACTGCCTGCGTCGCAATTCATCGACCGTTTGCCATCGGAAATGTCCGGTGGTCAAAAACAGCGGGTCGGTATCGCCCGGTCGCTGGCGGCGGAACCTGAGTTTATTATCTGTGATGAGGTCACCTCGGCCTTGGATCAGCTGGTGGCCGAAGGTATTTTGCGGCTTTTGGCGGATTTGCAGGACAAGCTTAACCTAAGCTACATGTTCATCACTCACGATCTGGCAACGGTAAAATCCATTGCAGATGAGGTGGTTGTAATGAAAGATGGCCATGTTGTGGAGCAGGGGCCCAAAACAGAAATGTTTACGCCTCCGCATCATGCCTACACGGATCTTTTGCTAAGCTCGGTACCCGAAATGGACCCGGATTGGCTGACAAACCTGCTCAAGGAACGCGGAGTTGATAACATCGGCGACGCTGCAGTTGGTAAGATGACATAAGAATCACCCATAAAAGGGTGCAGGAATCGGCGGGGGACACACCGCCAATGAACAACAAGGGAGACGATACATGAACAATATCAGCAGACGCGGTCTTTTGGCCTCGGGTGCCGCGGCGGGCGTTTTGGCCGCAACAGGCATGCCGGTTCGCGCTCAGCAAAAAGGCGGCACCTTGCGCCTTGGTCTTGCGGGTGCCAACACATCTGATAGCTGGGACGCACGAACCCATTCCGACAGCTTCATGATCATGGCTGCGCATGGTGCCGTATTTGATACGCTGACCGAAGTCGCCGCCAACGGTGAACTGGTCGGCGAATTGGCCGAAAGCTGGGAAGCGACCCCGGACGCCAAGACCTGGACGTTCAAACTGAAAACCGGCGTGACCTTCCACAACGGCAAGGCATTCGGTGCCGATGACGTTATCGAATCGCTGAACATGCACGTCGCAGAAGGCGCGAAATCGGCGGCCAAACCGATCGTTTCCGCCATCACCGAGATGAAGAAGCTGGGTGAGCACGAAGTTCAGATGACGCTCAAGGCCGGCAACGCCGACTTCCCGTTCTTGCTGTCTGATTACCATATTTGTATCTACCCTGCGGGTCAGGTCGAAGAGGCGATCGCCAAAGGTATCGGTACAGGCATGTACAAGGTCGAAGCGTTCGACCCAGGTGTGCGCACACTTTTGAGCCGTGTCGACAGCCACTACAAAGATGGCAAAGCGGGCTGGTTTGACAGTGTTGAGATGATTGCGATCAACGATGCCTCTGCGCGGATGAACGCTCTGATGACGGGTCAGGTTGACGCTGTGAATCGCGTTGATTTCAAAACGGAATCGCTTCTCAAAGCCAACCCAATGGTCAATGTGTTTGAGGTGACAGGAAACCAACACTACACATTCCCAATGCTGACCGGGCTATCACCTTTTGACAACCTCAAGGTTCGTCAGGCGCTCAAACATTCGATCAACCGTCAGGAAATGGTCAACAAGGTTCTTCAAGGTCACGGTGCGGTTGCGAACGATATTCCAATCGGTCCCGCAAACCAGTATTTCGCCAGCGATCTTGAGATGAACGAATACGATCCTGACAAAGCCAAAGGTCTTATCAAAGAGGCCGGCCTAGACGGTCTTCAGGTTGACCTGTCTGCCTCTGACGCGGCCTTTGCTGGCGCGGTAGATGCGGCGCTCCTGTATCAAGCCTCGGCCAAAGCTGCTGGCATCGACATCAATGTTGTTCAGGAACCTGCTGATGGGTACTGGTCCAATGTTTGGCTCAAGAAAGCTTGGTGTGCGTGTTACTGGTCCGGTCGTGCGACCGAGGATTGGATGTTCTCGACTGCCTATGAATCGGGTGTGCCTTGGAACGATACCGGTTGGGAAAACGCACGCTTCCAAGAGCTGCTGCTAAGTGCACGAGCCGAATTGGATAGCGCCAAGCGTAAGGATCAGTATCACGAGATGCAGATGCTGATGTCGAAAGAGGGCGGAACAGTTATCCCGATGTACGCCAACTATGTTGACGCGCATTCGAACAAGCTGACCAACTCGGGGACCATTGGTAACGTCTTCCAGATGGACAGCTCGCGGATGATTGAACGCTGGTGGTTCGCGTAAACTTTTTGCCAATGAACAAAAGAAAGCCCCGTCAATTTGGCGGGGCTTTTTGTTTGTTTGGTTAGAACGCTTTGGCTAAAGGTGCGTGTCGTAATCCGACACCAGCAAATGCAGCGGCGCTTCGTCCTCGTCGATATTGGAAAACCGGCCAATAGGCTGTTCAAAGATGTTGTCGGTCAGATCGTCGTTCACCGTCGAAACCTCACCAATCAAAACATCACCATCTTCGCCCCAAAATGCGTGCCACGTATTGGGGAAAAGCGTCACTGATTCACCCGGATCCAGCTTAAGCAATCCACCTGCGTCCAGTTTACGCATCATGCCGTCAACCATGACATTTACATCCGCACTGCGGTCGATGTTTCCAGCACCATCGGCACTAAACAGTTCCAGCACCAGCTTGCCACCACCGCGGTTAATGATGTCCTCAACTTTCACGTCATGGCGATGCATTGGGCTTAGCTGTTTTTCGCGTGAAATCATGATCTTTTCCGCATATAGCATCGCGGATTTTTGCCCCAAATCCTCGTTCAACCCATTGCGGGTCGTGAAAAGAAACAGGCCCATTTCGTCGAATTTTTCGGCACCGTAATCGGTGATGTCCCAGCCCATACGGCGCGCTTTGATTTGATCGTGTTCGGCCGATTTCAATCCCTCTGGGGAGAGGTATGCAAAAGGCGGCATCACATAGCCAAAGGAGCGAATGAAGGCGTCGCCTTCGCGTAGGATTTCATTGATACGGGAACGTTTCATCAGAGCCTCTCAGCAAAATGTTTGCGCCAACATAGCAAAGGAAAAGGCTTGGGATAGAGCTAAGATGCCCCCTGCAGAAGTTTATTTGGCAAGATGAAAACAAGGGCCCCTTTTCAGCTTGCTCGGTAAACTCCGGGGTATGGGGGGATTACCCCCCATTATTAGAGAACGTAGCGGCTGAGGTCTGTTGATTGGGTCAACTCACCCAAGTGCTTTTCAACAAAGGCCTCATCGACGGTGACTTCGGACCCCGCTTGGTCCGGAGCCTCAAAACTCAACTCCTCAAACACCCGTTCAAGCACAGTATACAGCCGTCGCGCGCCAATGTTTTCAACCGATTGGTTCACATCAGCGGCGATTTTGGCAAGCGCCTTGATCCCACCTTCGGTAAAGCTCACCGTGACCTCTTCGGTCGCCATAAGCGCCGTGTATTGCAGGGTGAGCGCATTGTCGGTTTCGGTCAAAATCCGCACGAAATCTTCTTCGGTGAGCGCCCGCAGGTTCACGCGGATTGGCAAACGACCCTGAAGTTCGGGTAGCAAGTCCGACGGTTTGGCGATGTGGAAGGCACCCGAGGCGATGAACAGGATATGGTCGGTTTTGACCGCGCCATGTTTGGTGCTGACGGTTGTGCCTTCGATCAAAGGCAGCAAATCGCGCTGCACCCCTTCACGGGACACATCCCCACCCCGCGCCTCTTGGCGGGCGGCGACTTTGTCGATCTCATCCAAAAAGACGATTCCGTTTTGCTCAACCGCTTCTAGCGCGGCTGTCTTGACCTGTTCGTCGTCCAAAAGCTTGTCGGCTTCTTCGGCGATCAAAATCTCATAACTCGCGGCGACGGTCATTTTCTTGCGGGTTGTGCGTCCGCCCATGGCTTTGCCAAACAGATCGCCAAGGTTCATCATCCCCATGCCACCGCCGGGCTGGCCGGGGATGTCCATCATCGGAAACGGCGATGCGGTGTCGGCAATGTCGAGCTCAATCTCGGTGTTGTCCAACTCCCCGGTTTTCAACTTGCGACGGAACATATCGCGGGTGGCGTCGCGGGCGTCTTTCCCGGCGATGGCCTCGATCACACGTTCCTCGGCGGCCTCATGGGCGCGGGCCTTGACGTCTTCGCGCATGTACTCGCGCACCTGAATGATGGCGGCATCCACCAGATCGCGAATGATCTGTTCGACATCGCGGCCGACATAACCCACTTCGGTAAATTTGGTTGCCTCCACTTTGATGAACGGAGCTTTGGCCAGCTTGGCCAAACGGCGGCTGATCTCGGTTTTACCAACGCCAGTGGGGCCAATCATCAGGATATTTTTCGGATATACTTCGTCGCGCAGGTCATCCGACAGCTGCTTGCGGCGCCAACGGTTGCGCAGCGCGACGGCAACGGCGCGTTTGGCGTCTGATTGACCGATAATGAAACGGTCGAGTTCCGAGACAATCTCGCGGGGGGTCATATCGGTCATGACAGGGCTTTCGTGTAAATTTCGTCAGTCATCATATCGTCGAACCATTCGGGGTAACGACGGGTCGGGGCGGCGGCGGCATCAATGGCGGCCATCTGGTCGGTGCTTAGTGCAATACCATTGGCGGCCAAGGAGGCCTCTAGTTGGCTTTGCTTGCTGGCCCCGACAATCACCGTGTGATCGCGACGCTTGTGCAATATCCACGCCAGAGCGACCTGCGCCGGGGTGGCGTCATGCGCCTTGGCCGCGTCACTCAAAGCTGCAAGAGCAACCTCGGCTTGTTCGCGCGAGATTTGCAGGAAATCCCCCTCGGCCAAGCGCCCTTCGGTATCATCAAGCTTGTTGAGGTCATATTTGCCGGTCAACAAACCACCGGCAAGCGGCGACCACGCCATCAATCCAAGGCCAAGCTCAGCGCCCATGCGCAACACATCCACTTCGATGTCGCGGGCGACGGCATTGTAAAGGTACTGACCGGTGACAAACTGATCAAACCCATTGGCACGCTGCATTTCGACCGCTTGCGCAACCTTCCACGCGGGCCAGTTCGACACGCCGATATAGCGCACTTTGCCGGCGTCGATAACACGTTGCAGGGTGCTTAGCGTTTCTTCAAGCGGGGTGGTGAAATCGGTTTTGTGCAGCACCAAAAGGTCGATCCAATCGGTGTCGAGGCGCGTCAAACACCCGTCAACCGACGACAAAATGTGACCCCGCGATAGCCCGGCATCGGTCATGCGCTCGCTTTGGCGAAAGCCAAGCTTGGCGCAAACCACCGCGTCGTTCCGTTTTCCCTTGAGCGTTTTGCCAAGGATATCCTCGGCCTCACCATTGGAATACCCGTCGGCGGTGTCAAAGAAGTTCACGCCCGCATCTAACGCTGTATCAACCATGCGCTGCGCATCATCCAAACCGGTTTTGGCAACGCCGGGAATCCAATCGGACCCGTGGGTGAATGTCATCGTCCCAAGCGCAAGACGCGACACGACAAGCCCGGATTTACCAAGGCGCGTATAGCTCATGTCGCTCACGCTTTGATGCTTTCGACGGTTAGCCTGCCGTTGGTGTAAACGCATATATCGGCTGCGATGGCCATGGATTGGCGCGCGACCTCTTCGGCCGATTTGTCAGTGTCCATCATCGCGCGGGCAGCGGCGAGGGCAAAGTTTCCGCCTGATCCAATCGCCGCAACATCATGTTCCGGTTCCAAGACATCCCCGGCACCGGTGATCACCAAAAGGTGGCTGCCGTCGGTGACAATCAGCATGGCTTCGAGCTTTTGCAGATACTTGTCGGTGCGCCAATCTTTGGCCAATTCAACCGAGGCCCGCTGCAATTGCCCCGGTGTGGCTTCTAGCTTGGCCTCAAGCCGTTCGAGCAAAGTAAAGGCATCGGCGGTTGATCCGGCAAAGCCGCACACTACGTCATAGCCACCGGGGCTTAGGCGGCGGACTTTGCGGGCGGTGCCCTTGATCACGGTTTGGCCAAGGCTAACCTGACCGTCACCTGCAATCACAACCTGCCCGTCTTTGCGCACACCGACAATCGTGGTGCCGTGCCATCCGGGAAATTCGCTCTCTGCCATTCTAAATTCCTTTCCTGTCACGCCCATATGGGGGCTGGACATATCCCCAGCAAGGCGCCCCATTGGGGATAGCGGAACGTTCGGGGAAATGGAATGGATCAGCTGAGCAAACAGGCGATGCAGATATGGCCGGGATTGGCCAAACAAATGGGGGTGGCGCGTGGGGCGTTGCGGGTTGAACCGCTTGCTCAGCGCGAAGATGACCGCGTGACGATGGTCGTGCTGAAACTCGTTGATCCCGCTGGCTGGCCTTTGGTGCTAAAGCAGCAAATACGGCCCGTGGATGCGCAGGGGTTCGCAGAGGCCATGCAGGGGCATATGGGGGCCTATGAGGCGTTTCCCGAGGGTGTGCCTGAGCTGTTGGCCGTAGATTTCGATGCCCAAGCCTGTGTCATGGAATTTGTCAGCGGAACGCCTTTGGCCACGGTGCTAGAAGGAGTTCCGATTGAGGCCCAGGCCGGGATCATGCGGCAAGTCGGGGTTTGGATGAGTGGATTTCATCGGGCAACCTTGGGCGAAACACGGGTGTTCCAACCCAAATACACCCTTGGCTATCTGGGTGAGGTGAGTGACGAGGTTCGAACTGGTAAACGCAAGGTCGCGGATACCCGGCGGTTTTTGGCCTGTGCGGATACGTTGTGTGGTCGTCAGGCCTTGTTTGAGGGTCGAAAAACCAAAGCGGCACAGACCCATGGCGATTTGCACATGCGCAATGTGATGATGGGCGAACAGGTCAAAGGGATCGATTTTTCCGCCGGTCGTGTTGTCCCTGTTGGCCATGACATTGGCAGATTATTGTCGGATTACGCGATCCTACGCGCGCCCCATGATGAAATCCGCCCCGGCGAGGTTCTTCCGATCACGGTGCGGGATGCGTTTTTTGACGGCTACGGATTGGTAGGCCCCGAAGATCCGTCGGTCCAGTTGTTGGTTCGGCATCGGATATTAGCGGAATGGTGGGGATTGCCAGATCGACCAGAGGGCCGCAGCGTCGCGCAGGAACTGCGTTGGCAAGGGATATCATCACTGGTTGAACGCGTGTTTCCCGGACGCTAGAGGTCTGCGTCTTATGGCGGCCAAAGTCACCCCGAAATGTATTTGACGGGGTGAAAGCACAAAAAAGGCCCCGCCGAAAAGCGAGGCCGGGATTCTTTGGTCAAAAGCCTTAGATGCTTTCGTTGATCCAGCTTTGCAGCGCGGCCTTTGGGGCGGCACCGGCGCGGTTGGAAATCGGAGCGCCATCTTTGAAGATGAACAGCGCCGGAATACCGCGCACGCCCATGGCGGCGGCGGTGTTTGGGTTGTTGTCTACGTCAACTTTGACGATTTTAACTTTGTCGCCATATTCGGCAGACAGCTCTTCCAATGCGGGGCCGATCTGCTTGCAAGGGCCACACCATTCAGCCCAGAAATCGACTACTACTGGGACATCGGAATTTTTGACTTCTGCGTCAAAGGTGGCGTCGGTGACAGCGACGGTGGCCATGGGTCTCTCCTTGGGTTTAGGCGGCATTAAGCGGCGCCTGACAGGTAGCGGAAGGTAGGTAGGGGGGCAAGAGTCGTCAAGGTGTCGAAGTGCGACCAAGTGCTTGTGTCACGAGATCGTGCGGTAGCGGCATGTAGTGGTTTGTGGCCGTCCAAATCAACCCGGTCTCAACCTCGTGATCCGGGAAAATTTGGGCCAAAGCAGCGGCATAGGCCCCCATTTGGCGCAGCAAACCTTCGGGGGTTTCCGCAACGGAACCCGGCACGGTTCGGTTGGATTTGAAGTCAACGGCGATGACTTTTTTGTCACGCACAAGCAGTCGATCAATGATTCCGTGAATGCGCCCGATGTCGGGAATCTTGGCGGTGATCGGAACCTCGGCCAAGGTGCCGGGCGCGAAAAAGGGGGCGAGTGATGCTGTGGTCAACACGGTCAGCGCTTCGGTCAGGATGCTGGGCAATATGTCCGAAATACCCGGTGTTTTGTACTCATTGCCCAACTGCTCCAAAAGCTGCTCGCCACGGCGTGGGCGCTGATCTTCGGGCAGCGGCGCGAGATGCTCCAAAAGGCTATGCAAGATTGATCCGCGGGCTTTGGCCAATTCCTCGGTGTCACCACCCGCACCTGCCAGCGCCTTGGCACCACCAAGATCAGAGGGGGATCGTGTTTCAAGCGCGGCGTGTGGTTGCGGGGCGGGGTGTTCAAACACGTCAGGCAGCGGCGTCTTGGAAACGGCTGGTTTGTCCACATGGGTCAAGGTGAGGTGCGACCAATCGGGATTGCCGATTTGGCGGCCTGTGCCGGTGCCAAACTCACCAAAGTCATAGTCGACATCAACCGCGCCCGAAGCCTCCATCCCGCGTTGCACCTGTTTGTACCAAACGTCCTCTTCTTTTCCCAAGTTGCCAGAGGCGGCGACGACCAGCCATTTCTCGGCGCGAGTCAGGCCGACATAAAGCAAGCGGTCGCGTTCTTGACGTTCCTTTTCCTCGCGCGCGGCGATGGCGTCGCGGTGCCGGGTGGGACGGGTGGCTGCGCTTTGCTTCCAGAGCGCGCCATGTTCATCGTTCAAAATCGCATCGCGCAGGTCGCGGCGTGGGGCGGCGCAATCAGGCATGATGACAATCGGGGCCTCAAGCCCCTTGGAGCCATGCACCGTCATCACCCGAAGGGTTTCACCGGCGCTGTCTGGGGCGCGTTTGATTTCGAGATTGTCACTCTGGGCCCATTGCAAGAACCCGGTGAGCGAGGGCACAGAGGATTGCTCATAGCTGAGCGCCTGACCCAGCAGGGCGTTGATGCCATCCTCGGCCTCGGGACCAAGGCGGCCAATCAAACGGCGACGCCCAAGGTGACGGGTCAGAATGCGATCAATCAGATCATAGGGGCGCAGGAAGTCGGTTTGACCACGAAGATCATCCAGAACGGCCATCGCCTTGGGGAATTCATCGCGGCGATCACGTAGGCTTTCCCAGAGGTATTTGCCGCCGCGCCGATGGGCGAGGTCAAAGAGCTGCTGTTCTGAAAATCCAAACAGGGGCGAGCGTAAAGCCGTGGCCAATGCGAGATCATCCTCAGGGGTTGAAAGATAATTCAACAGGGCCAGAATATCGCGCACGGCCAGTTCAGACATGACCTTGAGCCGGTCAGAGCCAGCGATAGGCAGGCCTTCTTGTTTGCAGGCGCGGATGATTTCCTTGAACAACCGCGATCGTCCGCGCACGAGGATCAGGAAATCACCGGCATGAACGGGGCGGGCTTCATAGTCGCCGCTAAACCCTTTTTCGATGGGGAGAGGCGTTTCCGCCTCGATCGTCGTGCGAATAAAATGGGCGACGCGTTTGGCAAGAATGACGGTGTGATGGGTGCTGCCGATCCGATCAAGCGGCTCGAACCATGCGCCATCGGGGTCTTCTTTAACCTCTTGCACCAAGGGCCAAAGATCGACACGACCGGGCATGCGATCTTTGAAGGCGACGTGTTTTTGATCGGTGGTAAAGCCCGATGAAATCGCCCCGTCAAAGGTATTGTCCGCCAATCGCAAAATCGGCTCGGCCGAGCGGAAACTGTGTTCAAGGATCATCGAATGAAGCGGCGCGTCGGTGGCAAGTAAGCGGTCCTGAAACTCATCTCGCATCCGGTCAAACTCGGACGGATCGGCACCCTGAAACGAATAAATCGACTGTTTTTTATCACCGACAACAAAGATGGTACGGCGCACATCGGTGCGGGCCCCTTCACCGCTGGTAAATTCTTGGGCTAGGCGTTCAATCACCTGCCATTGCACGGGGCTGGTGTCTTGGGCCTCGTCGACAAGGATGTGGTCGATGCCGCCATCTAGACGGTAAAGCACCCAAGCCGCCACCGCCGGATCAGAGAGCAAATCGCGCGCGCGGGTGATCAGATCGTCAAAATCGAGCCATCCGCGGCGGGTTTTTTCCGCCTCATACGCCGGAAGGAAGGCATGGGCGAACTTGTGCAAGGCGATGTCGCGCTGGGCGGCGGCGAGGGCGAGGCGTTTGTCGCGCGCGTCTTCAACCCGGCGCATCAGGTCTTCGAGCTGATCCATATGCGGGAGAAGAACGCCTTCGCGCACAGGTTTGGTCGGGAAGCTGCCGATTTTGGCGGTGAAGGGCTCCTTGGCACCGGACCCAGTCAACAGGGTCGATTCCAGAATTTGCAGCGCCTCAAGGCCGGGTTCCTTGATCGCCGAAAGCTTGATCGCCGCCTTTTCGTTGTTGCCGCCGGTCGGCATCAATGTGTCGATCACTGTTCTTAACAACGGCATCTCGTTTCCGAGAAACACGGAGTCGAGCAGGCTCTGAGGCGTCAGACCATTGGGCAGGTCATAGGCGGCGCGAATGTCATCGGCGGTTCGATGCGTGGCAAAGGCTTCGCGGTGGCGGCAGAGTTCGGCCAAAAGAGTTTCGGTGTCGTCACCCGAAATAAACGGCACGATTCCCTGAACCAGATAGGCCTGATCTCCGTCTGACATGCGGTCAAGGATATCGGCGCGCAGCAGTTCGGCGGAGCGATCCTCCATTTCCTTGAATTGCGGGCTAACCTGCGCCTCAAGAGGAAAGCGCCGCAATAGCGATGAGCAAAAAGAGTGAATGGTCTGAATGCGCAACCCGCCGGGGGTTTCGATGGCGCGGGCAAAGAGGGTGCGGGCATCGCGCAGGAAGTCTTGGGTCAGGTCAGTTTCGACCCCAAGATCGCCCAACTCGCGCCTCAGATCACCGTCTTCAAGCATCGCCCAGCCGCCCAATCGTTTGAAAAGACGGTTCTGCATCTCGGTGGCGGCGGCCTTGGTATAGGTCAGGCAGAGGATGTGTTCGGGCAAGACCCCATCCAGCAAAAGCCGGGCAACCCGGTCGGTCAACACGCGGGTTTTGCCAGAGCCAGCATTGGCAGCAAGCCAGGTAGAGTTGCCGGGGCGGGCGGCATCAACCTGCCGTTGGGTGGCGAGATCGCGGATCATGTCAGGGTCTCGCTTTCGGCTTGGTCGGTGACATCCCATTCGCCAAAGCGCGACAGGTGGTCATAATCGGCAATATCCGTGTCCTTCATCAAAGCCCGGCGGGCCGTGAACCCCTTGTCCGGGTCGAGATAAGCGGTGATGAGTTGGGTGAACTCCTCCCAAACTTTTTCTGGGTCCATCTCCTCAAGCGGGGCGGGCACCTCTTTGGGATCGCCGGGTTTCAGAGAGACAAACGCCGCCCTTTCAACGAAACGCGGATCAAGACCGTCAAACCCGCCTTTGATAAGCATCGCGGCTTCGAGCAGGAGCTGTTTGTCAAAATGCTCTTGCTCTTTTTTGGTCGGGGCAGTGCCGGTTTTGTAGTCGTAGATATGCGCTCCACCGCGGGTATCGATATCGATCCGGTCGGCCGTTCCTTTGAGGGTAAAGCCCAAGGCCGGGATGTCGGCCTTGCCGCGCACCTCGTATTTGGCGGGGCTGGCGATGGATTGGCGGGCCGTTTCGGATTCGACAAACCAATCAGCGATTTGCGCCATGCGCGATAGCCATAGTTGGCGGATGGTCGGAAAGGGCACCTTGTCGGGATCGCCGATCAGGGCGTTTGCCTTGGTGTTCAGCGCGTCCGGCGTCATCAAGGTCGGGTCGGCGGTCGCGTCTTTGACAAAATGCTCCAACACTTCATGGAGCAAAATCCCCCGCATCAAGGCATCAGGCGCGCGCATTAACGGATCAAGGGCGCGCAGGCGCAGGCTATGGCGCGCATAAATCGCATAGGGATCGCGGACCAAACGTTTGATTTCGGTCACCGAAAGCGCGCGTGGCCGGGCTTCGAGCGGCGGGGCGGGTGACGGGCGCGTTGCGGGAGGGCTCGGCAAAGGCGTTTCGGCGGCTTCGGTAAGCGCTAGCCAATAGGCCCCTCGCATACGCATGGTTTTCAACGCCTCGGGGCCAAAGCGTAGGGGAAGGCCGGTCATCAGGTTGGTCAAACGGTTGACCCAACGCGACGGCACGGTTTCCGCCTCATCCGATTTGAGTGACCGGGTAAGCCAAACCTCCTGCGCGGCGGCGGCTTGTTGGAAGTCATGGGCCGACAGGCCAATGCGCCGATCCGGTAGCAGCAACCCGGCATCCGCCCGCATTTTCCGGTTTAGCCAAGGGTCCGCACCGGGAAGCTCGGGCCAACTGCCTTCGTTGAGACCGGCAAGGATGAGGAGATCAGCCCCCATAACCCGCGCCTCAAGCGTGCCCCAGATTAGGATATGGGGATGGGGCTTGTCGCGGTCGCGCACCTCACCCTTGGCAATGACAGCGCCGAACAGATCGTTGAAATCGCGCGCGTCCATATCGGCACCGTACCCCGCCTCGGTGCGCAATTCGTCAATGATCTGAGTGAGCTTGCGTCCGGCATTTTCCTGCCAAAGCGTGCCGGGGCCATCGTCTTCGGACCCACCGGCGATGGCTTCGGCCATGGTGATGGTGTCATCAACCCAGGTGCTCAGAGGCAAAAGCCCGTGTCGTTGTAAGTCACAAAACCGGGTGGCGACCCAGTCAGCCCAAACCGGTTGCTCCTTGGCCACACCCCAAGCGCGGATCAGGTCGGCGCGGGGAAAAGGCCAGCCCTTTTTGCGAATGTGCAGTTCGAGATTACGGGTGTTTTGCAGATGTTGACCGCGCCCCGCACCGGTATGGGTTAGCGGATGTTTAAGCAGGGTCAGCAGGGTTTCGGCGCTAAGAGGTTGCGAAAACAGCGCCGCAACATGCCGTAAAAACCGCCCCGGAGGGGTAAGTTGGGCGGGAACACCGGCGCTGTCGTCGGGCAAAATTCCCCAGCGGTCCAAAGTTGACGTGACCTGTCGCGTTAACATCCGGTCAGGTGTGATCAAAGCGGCGGTTGTCCCATCTTCTGCGGCCTGTCGCAGACGCAGGGCAATGGCAAGCGCTTCGTCGCGCAAGGACGGAGCATCAACCATGGTCATTTTGGCGGTGGTGACGCGCAAATCGGGAAGGTCCGGGCCTTCGCTCATCCATTGATGGGTGACGGGGGCAGGGCGCAACGCCAGAGAAATCAGCCGGTTGCGATCAGGGTCGGGGGCCGGAGTAGGATCCCACAGCTCAACATCTTGCGGGGCAAGGTCGAGCTGCTGCATCAGTCGGGAAAAGCGAAACTGTGGGTGATCTTCGCTGGACAGAGGTTCATCCAAACGGTCCCAAACCGCTTGCGGCATGTCGAAATCAAAACCGGGCAGGATGACGGCCCCTTGGGGCAAGGTGGCGACGGCGCGCATGAATTCGGCGGTGGTACCACGAGAGCCAGTCGACCCGGCAACGATGATCGGGTGTTGGGGGGGCGTGTCCTGCCATTGCGCAAGCCGCAATTGCATGGCCAACCGGTTAAAAGCGGGGGAGTCGGGGGTGCCTTCGTCTTGAAAATAATGCTGAACGATTTTCAGAAAACTAAGTGCGCGTTCCCAATGGCCGGATTGATCGCTGACATCCAGCGCGGCGATGGTTTCGGGGGCAACACCTTCGCCTTGCATCTCTTCCATCAGGCTCGACAGGCTATCGGCCAGATCAAAAAGCGCACTGCGCGGGGCAAGATCAGGTTGCGAATCCAAAAGCTTGGAGATTAGGCCGGTGAGTTCTAGCCGCCTGCGCAGCGCGGGTTCCGGCTCAGGCAATTGCGCCCGAATGATTGGGTCCGCGAGGTCGGTCACCATGCGAATTTGTGGCAGCAAACTTGCCGGTCCGGTATCGAAAATGCCGCGCAACCGGCGCGACATGCGTTCGGTGCCGACATAAAGTTCGGTTTGGGCCAGTTCGATTTGAGAGGCAGCGCGGGCCTGAAGACCCGCCACAAGCGATTTGGCGAAATCAACACCGGGTGGTAGGGCAAATAAACGAGGGCCAGAACCGTTAAACACGTTGCAACATCTCCTCAGCGAGCTGAATGCCCTCGGGGTGGCCAACATCACACCATTTTCCGGGGTAGGAAAGGCCGCATAACCGGCCGTGGCTTGCCATTTTGTTCCACAAAAGGTTGAGCGAGAACACCGTATCAGGAATATCCGACAGCCCGTCCGTCTTGATGATTTGGGCACCGGTGTAAACCAGGTCACCCTTGCGATGCAGTTGCCCCTCATCAGAGAGGTGAAAATCACCGCCGCCCTTGCGCCCAACCGCGTTTTGCAGCGGTACGCAGAGCAAAAGCGCGTCCATTTTGTCCGGGTTCCAGGCTTGTGTCAGAAGGTCCAAACCATTGGGGCCGGACCAAACCGCATCCGTATTCAGTGTGAAAACCGGATCAGGGCCAAGTAGCGGCATGGCGTGTCGCAAACCACCGCCGGTGTCCAAGACGTCGGGTGTTTCATGTGAGACAATGAGATCTTTGTCCTTGGCATAGTCTTCGATTTGGTCGGCATGATAATGCGCGTTGACGACACGGGTCGGAATGGACGCGGTTAGGCCCAATGCGTGATCAAGAAGCGGCTTTCCCGCCACCGGGATAAGCGGCTTGGGGCAGTTTTTGGTCAGTGCGCCCATACGCGTGCCAAATCCGGCGGCAAAAAGCATTACGGCGTTGGGCATAGGGATTTCAACCTTTGTAAGACGTCTGGCGTCGGAGGTGGCAAAGCCTTGTCCAGGATGGATTTGATCGGGGCCAAGGCGGGATGTTGCAGGTCGGTTTGCAGATGCGCCCAAACCCGCGGAATCAGGTCAACGTAGTGAGGTTTGCCGCGAGTCGCCGCCAGTCGGGCAAAAACGCCGAGAATACGCAGGTTGCGTTGAGCCCCCAGCACGCTCAGTGATGTGCGAAAACCGGTTTCACCCTGCGATGAATTGGCAAGATAATGATCGATACAGGCCTTGGCAGTGGCGGGGCGCACATCGCGGCGGGCGTCTTCGATCAGGGAGATCAGATCATAGGCGCGATGGCCAACCAAAGCATCCTGAAAATCGAGAAGGCCCGCTTTGGCCGCGCCTTTGCGGTCAGCCAGCCAGAGAATGTTTTCGGCATGATAGTCACGCATAATCATAATGTTATCCGGCGCGCCGTGTTTTTCCAGAATCGTGATAAATGCCGTGATTGCTTGGTCGCGATAGGCTGAACCGTCCGCGCCCGCCCCGGCGGCGTAGCAGTCAAACGCCAAATCCGTCATCTGAGCTAGCGTTTGCGGCGACGCGATGGGGATGTCGGGCGGGGCCGGATGCTTGTGCAACTCCAACAGCGCATCAACAGCGGTTAGATACAGGGTTTTCTCCGTGTCAGGATCAGAGGACAGGTTGGCAATTAATCCATCGCCCAAGTCTTCTAGCAACAACAACCCCGGCGCTTGCGCCAAAATCAGAGGGGCACTGAGGCCCAGACCGGTCAGGTGGCGAGATAGCCGGGCAAAAAGATCCACGTCCCCGTCAGGGTCTTGCATCAAAATCGCCGATTTCCCGGTTAGGGATAGGCGTTGATATTGGCGGGTGGACGCATCGCCGGCCAAAGGTTTGGCGCTGGCGTGACCCCAACCGGCTTGATCCAGAAATTTCATCATGACATCAATCCGGTCATCAATTTGGTCCACCGGGGGGCCGACCACGTGACGGTTAGATCGCGCCGGTCATCTTGATAACTATCTGACAAGGTTAAGTGAAGGGCGTCTTGTGGGGTGAGCTCCTCGAGCTTGTCCGGCCACTCCACAAGGCAGATAGCCGTCTCAAACGCGTCGGTGAGACCAAGTTCAACACAGTCATCCGCCGAGCCCAAGCGATAGAGATCGGTGTGCCAAACCTCGCCGGCGGGGGTGTCGTAGACCTGAACCAAGGTGAAAGTGGGCGAGGGCACGTCCTCGGGCGGGTCTTGCAAGGATTGGATCAAGCTACGGGCGAAATGGGTTTTTCCGGCCCCAATCCCGCCCTCTAGCAACAAAACGTCGCCGGGCTTTAACGCGGATGCCAAGCTGCGCGCCAAATCGGTTGTTGCCTCGGGCGCGGAAAGGATGGTTGTGATGCGATGCGTGGTCATGGCGCGAAGATACCCTGCCACACCCGCGCTGCAAGGGCGATCAGCTGTTGATGATCTGAGACTGGTCTTCTTTGATCAAGGCAGGTTCTTCTATAGTGAATTTGACCATGGTTGCCCCCGCCGCGACGGGTTCAATATGGCATTGAACCGCTTCACCGGTTGTGAGGGTGAGCTGGGCTGTCCATGCGCTTCGGTCCCTTAGGGTCAACACAAATTCGCGCAGGTCTGACCAAATTGGGCTGGGTTCACAGGCGGCTTGCCAGTCTTTGGTTGCGTCAACGATCGTGATTTCAGCAAAGGCGCTGTCCGGGTCACATTTCCACTGTTTGCGATATGCCGAATTGCTGAAAGTGAGCACGCCAAGCCGTGAAAAAACCGCCACGGAGTCGCTAAAACAATCAATAACCGATTGGGTCAATTCGAGTTCTGACCGAAAACGCCGGGTCAGGGAAATTTCGGCACTGATATCTTCGATCAAAAAGGCCACGGCCCCATCTGGGTGAGGTCGACCGGTGATTTTGTAGGTTAATCCCGACGGCAAAGTCCACGTTTCACAATACCTGTCCTCGCGGGCAGCGGAGACAACATTGGTGAGCTTTTCCTTCCAGGTGGAATAGTTTTTGGGCTCGGGCATCATGCGGTTTTCGCGCATATGGTCGAAAAAGCTAAGCAAGTTGGGTTTGGAACTCAGGAAATCCACCGGGAGATGGGTGAGATCAACCAGCGCCGGGTTAAACAAAACCAAGCGCCGCTCGCGGTCAAATACCGCCAATCCGATTGGTAAATGGGCAAAGGTTTTGGTCAGCGTTTGGACGAAATTGCGCTGAGCCATCTCCGCCTCGACAAGGTTATCAATGCTGCACGCGAAGTGCATCCAGCCAAAGTTGTATGGCTGCGAGCTCACTTCGTACCAACGCCGGCTGCCGTCATCGCAAGGAAGGCTAACACGAGATGAACGTGGGCTGTTGGTTGTCGGCGGTGCCAGTTCGAACGGGCAATCCCGCCCGACCGTGTTGCCAGTGTCTTTGCAGATTTTCGCATAAGACGGGTTATGCCAAATCACGGCACCCTTTTGATCCATTTCCCAAATTGGATTTGGTGACGTTTCAATCGCCGCTTCAAGTCTTTGATTTCGTGACTCTTTTCTTCGATATTCGAAGGCTTGTTCGGCAGAAAGAGGCTGGCTTTGAATCTCAAGGCGCACCGAATCTTTTTGTTGGGTCAAAGTCAGGGTTGTTTCATCATCGTTCTCTGCAAAAAACGTTGAAGTCGCATCAGGCGGGGAGTCGGGAAACTCTGGAAATTGTTCAGAAAGGTCTTCTTTGATCTCTGCCCATGTTAAGCCATTCAAAAAAGCCCGATCAAGGACGTCAGCCGCGCTTTCCGTGCTATCAACCACGACGCCATTCTGGAACAGGATCGCGATTTGTGAGGAAACAGGGCCAAAACTCAGAACCGCTTTCGGCTTGAAAACGTACCACGACAGGATTGCGGCACCGGCCAAAACGGCAAGCCCCGCGCCGATCCCGACACCGATAGCCATTATTTCGTTCACGATCCCCGGCCTTTCAACAAATTGGCTCTCTCTCATACATCAATACTGGTTAACAGCGAGTTAAGGTATATGCTGCAACTATAAGTAGAGTCAAATCTTGATTGGCTGGTTTTCTCCCACACCCATTCCATGCTCTGGCGGAATGGGAACGATCAAGGCCCGAGGCCAGACGACCTCGACTATAGCACCTTTGCGCTGACCGCTGCTTCGGTCCGATTGATAGGGATCAGAGGCATTGGCAAAACTAAGTTCCGCGCCGGTTCGCTCCAGCAATGTTTTGGCGATAAACAGGCCTAAACCCATGCCTTCATACTCTGGACGGGCCCTTTTTTCACCTTCGCTTCGGCGCCGACGCATGAATGGGTCGCCGATCCGGCCGATCAAATGTGGCGGGAAACCACGCCCGTCATCAACGATCCTGATCGAGATGATGTCTTCGGTCCAAAGGGCTTCGATCCAGACAGATGTCCGAGCAAAATCAACGGCGTTTTGTACGAGATTACGCAACCCATGGATGATCTCGGGTTGTCTGAGGATCTGGGGTTGGGCGTTTTCGCCCCCAGGACCGGGGCCATCTTCTATTAATATTTCTTTTCCCCGATCCTGATGTGGTTCGGCTGCCTCACGAATAACTTCTATCAATGGGGCCTGGCGCATGTGCAAATCGTCTTTGCCGGCCCGCCCCATAGAGCGCAAAATGTCACGACACCGATCTGCCTGCTCGCGGATCAATTCGGCGTCCTCTTTTAACTCCGGTCGGTCTTCCAACTCATCAACCAGCTCAGAGGATGTTAGTTTGATTGTCGCCAAAGGTGTGCCCAACTCATGCGCTGCCGCGGCCACGACGCCCCCTAAATCATTAAGTTTTTGGGCCCGTGCCAAGGCCATTTGCGTCGCGGCCAAAGCGTCGGACATTGAGTGCATTTCAAGGGTGATGCGCCGTGAATAGAGCGAAATGAACAGCAAGGCGATACAGATCGCGATCCATTGCCCAAAGACGAAAATATCAGGAATACGCAGAATAAACCCATCATCTGTCCGCAAAGGCAGGTGAAAATTCACCATCAGCGTCACAAAAATAAGGGCCGTAGACCCGAGGATAAGTGTCGAACGCAGGGTCAAAACAGAGGCCGAGACGGTCACCGGACCAAGCACAAGCAAAGAAAATGGATTGTTTAGACCACCGGTCAAATACAACAGGAAACACAATTGCAGCAGGTCAAACATGACCATCAAAAAGTTTTCCGTTTCGCTCAGACGTTTGTTTTCTGGAAACACAAAGATGGCGATTAGGTTGCCAATAATCGACACGCCAATAGCAAGGTAACAAAGCCCCAATTCGAGTTGCAGATTGTACATGCGCTGCGCGACTGTGATCGCGGTGATCTGTCCAACAATCGCCACCCATCGCAACAAAATCATCGTGCGCAGACGAATCCAATTGCTGCGCTGGTCTTCGCTGATCAGGCCGAGTTCACTTTGTGTCATATGTGCCCTTTCGCCCCTTGCGCGGGGTGCCCCAAGTGTTACCTGTGCCTGAGTTCGATTGAAAGGGAGAGAGCCATGTCGCGTTTGGCCGCCATATCCGCCTCTGTTGCTGTTGTCGCTTTGATTGGTGCAACGGCCTATATGACGTTGGGCAATTCGTCGGATGATCCGTTTGAGCAATGCCGCACGGGTGCCGTTGCCGGCGGTGGTGCCACGATTGGCGGACCGTTCACCTTGGTGAATTCCGAAGGTCAGACCGTGACCGATACGGATGTGATCACCGAACCGTCGCTTCTCTATTTTGGTTATACGTTCTGCCCGGATGTTTGCCCGTTCGATAGTGCCCGCAATTCCGAAGCCGTTGATCTTTTGGCCGAGCGCGGAATAAGCTCAACGCCAGTTTTCATTTCGATCGACCCCGAGCGCGACACGCCGGAGGTGGTGGGCGATTTTGCTTATAACAATCATGAAAAGATGATTGGATTGACCGGATCAGCGGAGCAGGTCAAAGCGGCGTCGCAAGCCTATCGCACCTATTTCAAAGCCCAACCGGCCGAGGATGAATACTATTTGGTTGATCACTCAACCTTCACCTATTTGGTGTTGCCCGAGGTCGGATTTGTCGAGTTTTTTCGCCGTGAAACCACTCCGGAACAGATGGCAGATCAGGTTGCCTGCTTTGCACAGGCTGCGGCAAAGTAGAAACCGGGTTTGACCATGCCATATTACGCATATAATACTTAGCGTTATTGGCGGGATTTCATCCGGGAGGATAGGCTTTGGCGGAACGCAGCATCGAGGAACTCGGCGACGATAGGTCCCTGTTACTAGTGGACGATGACGAACCTTTTCTGCGGCGACTGGCCAAAGCGATGGAAAAACGTGGATTTGATGTGGAAACGGCTGGGTCTGTTGCCGCCGGGTCCGCAGTCGCCACAGCGCGACCGCCGGCCTATGCTGTTGTTGACCTTCGCCTAGAAGACGGCAATGGGCTCGATGTGGTTGAAGTTCTAAGAGAAAAGCGCCCCGACAGCCGCGTCGTTGTTTTGACTGGTTATGGCGCAATTGCGACGGCGGTTGCTGCTGTCAAAATCGGAGCAACCGATTATTTGTCCAAACCGGCGGATGCGACCGACATTATGAATGCGCTATTGGCCAAGGGCGATGATTTGCCCCCGCCTCCTGAAAACCCGATGAGCGCGGATCGCGTCCGTTGGGAACATATTCAGCGAGTGTATGAATTGTGCGATCGCAATGTGTCTGAAACGGCGCGTCGTTTGAACATGCATCGCCGGACATTGCAGCGGATACTGGCAAAACGCAGCCCTCGTTAAGGCGCGACCCGGTTAGGGATCACGCCGTTTCTAGAAGTGTTAAAGCAACGATAACTGAGCGCGAGCTGATACGGCTTCGGCTTCTAGCTTGTTTGTTTCGGCAATGTACCAATCAATACCGGTTTGCCCCTGCGCCTTGGCATCAATGAGCGCGGTTTTCGCCTGACGGGCTTGGCTTGCACTAAGCGCCAGAGCTTGGGCAACCTCACTGCGTAGGGTGCGGATTTCGGCAAGTCGTGTGTCATAGGCTTGTTGTGATAGATCGCCTTGGGCAAGTTGTTGTTGCATCTGGGCAATTTCGGCGTCTTGCTTGGCAACAAGCTCGGCAACACCACCCGAAACCACATCCATTTGATCATTGGTTTTACGCAGGCTTGGAAGAACGCGGTTTAATTCGACAATCTCGACCCGTTTTTTCGCCTCTGCCTTGCCCGCAGCATTGCCGGCCACTCCGCCGATCAGCCCGCCGACAAGAGCAGCCTGAGCGCATTTCGCCTTGGACCCACCCGCAATCGCCAGACCACATCCCGCAACGGCACCTAGTGCTGCGCCTTTGAATGTTGTCTTACGCACAAGGTCTTTGGACATGCGGTCCAAGGCTTGGGCCTGATGGGCCAATGTGCGTTCTTGTTCGGTCTGGACCATCGGCTCTGCATCACGGTTCATCGACGATGCAAAAGGCGTTTTGGTTTGTGCGCAGCCTGCAATGGTCAACACAAGAAGGGCGGCAAAAGCTGATTTCAGACGAAACACGATGGGTCTCCAAGTAAATCTTGTTAGGGGAAATCCCCTGTTGAAATCTCTATGGTCTGTAATTGGGGCAAGAATGAGGAAGATTTGTTTCGAATGCGCGAAAATTAACCTTTTGGGTCCGTTCATAGATCGTAGCGTTTCAAAACCTTGTCCACCGTCTCACCGCTGTCCAGGATCACACCACTTTTCATCGCGTAATCTTCGAACCCCCGGCTTTGATAATACGCGAGACCGCCGCTGTTGTCGGCGCGAATGTTGGCATTGATCCATTGATAGCCAAGCTGCCGGGCCGCTTCCTTGGTTTTCTCAAACAACTTGGACCCAATGCCCATCTTGACCCGCCCGACCTTGGCAAATGTGGCGATATCTACGGCCTCGTCCGGGAGATATGCTTCTGGTTTGATCAGTTGAAATCCCAAAACGTCACCGGCTTCATCTTCCGCGATGTGCCAGGCTGACTGATGTGACTCGCTTTCCATCCAATCCCGAAGGTCTTGGGCGGATACCGATTTTGTTAGCGCTGTTGTCCCACCTTCGGCAATAATTTCGTTTAACAAATCGGCCATCGGGCGGGCATCCAAGGGGCCGGCGCGGCGCACAGTTATCAAGGCATGTCCTTCATCAAGGCGGCATGGCGGGCGGTAAAATCTTGTCTTGCTTGTACTGGCGGGCGGAGTTTGATGTGAAGATCGGAAATAAGATCAAGATCAGGTGCGCCAAAAAGCTTGTCGGCTTCGTCTCGGGTGAACCCGGCAATCTCAACCGCTTCCATCCACGCACTAATCCGATCGGCCTTTTTGATCAGCTTTTTAAGCCGAACCGTCGTAGTCGCGCGCAATCCAAACCGAATGTGAATGGCGGCGGTCAATCGTTTGTCGAGCTCTTCGTAATCGGGGCCAACGGCGGCTTTGACCGGGGAAATCATGTCGCCAATCACGTATTCCGGGGCATCATGTAACAGCGCGGTCAAGCGCTCAGCCGTTGTGGCCTTGGGGTGAACTCGGCCAAAAAGCTCCTCGACCAAGAGGGAATGTTCGGCCACCGAATAGGCGAAATCGCCTTTGGTCTGACCGTTCCAACGCGCCACAAAAGCCAAGCCATGGGCGATGTCTTCGATTTCAATATCAACGGGGGTCGGATCCAAAAGGTCAAGCCTGCGCCCCGATAGCATCCGTTGCCATGCTCGCGTTTGCTTTGTTGCCATTCTGCCACCCTCGTTTTGTGCTAGGGTGAAATTGCCACATTTGATGCGCATGCTAAAGGCTTGGGATCACTATCTGTCGACTTAAAGGCGGCAAGAACTGATTGGGTTCGTGCCTGATCTGATCCGAAATTTGAACCGGCAGAGGCACGTCCTTTCTCGGTATGCATGTCCGTAGTCGTTGCCAGGTGACAGAACGATGCCATGTTCAAACGTCTGATGAACGCCGCCCTCGTGTTTTGGGATTGGCCGCGATTGCGCTATTCGTATTTGCCCATACACATCGCGCCTCGCGCGATGTTGTTGTGGAGCGTGCGCTAAAATCCAAGCTGGAAGAAACTAGGACGTGGACGGAATTCCCCGTGAATACAGCCTGTTTGCAGGATAGGGGGTAAACGAAACATGAATAGCTTGCTTTGCAGGTTTATGCGCGTTGCCCGCGGGTTCGGGGAATGATAGGCCGTGCGCCAACGGATCAATCAACCGGAGGCAGGCTCATGGCCGCAGATTACATCGTCAAAGACATTGCGCTGGCCGAATTTGGCCGCAAAGAGCTCGACATCGCTGAAACGGAAATGCCGGGCCTTATGGCGCTGCGCGAAGAGTTTGGCGAAAGCCAGCCGCTAAAAGGCGCGCGGATTGTCGGGTCGTTGCACATGACCATCCAAACCGCGGTATTGATCGAAACGCTGGTTGCCTTGGGGGCCGATGTGCGCTGGGCATCGTGCAATATTTTCTCGACCCAAGATCACGCAGCCGCGGCGATCGCCGAGGCAGGTGTTCCAGTTTTCGCCATCAAAGGCCAGTCGCTGGTTGAGCATTGGGATTACCTTGATAAATCCTTCATGTTCCCAGAAGGGGCTAATCTTATCCTGGACGATGGCGGCGATGCGACGCTTTATGTGTTGCTGGGTGCGCGCGTTGAGGCAGGCGAAGTGGATTTGATCGAAGTTCCGACTTCGGAAGAAGAAGAAGCCATCTTTGCGCAGATCAAAAAACGCATGGCCGCCAGCCCCGGTTGGTTCACCAAGACGCGCGAAGCGATTTTGGGTGTATCCGAAGAGACAACCACAGGCGTTCACCGCTTGTATGATCTGGCGAAAAACGGTCAGCTGCCATTCCCGGCGATCAACGTCAACGACAGTGTGACCAAGTCGAAGTTTGACAACAAATACGGTTGTAAAGAATCGCTGGTCGACGGGATTCGTCGCGCCACCGACACCATGCTGGCCGGTAAAGTCGCGGTCGTTTGCGGTTATGGCGATGTTGGCAAAGGCTCTGCGGCGTCACTGGCCGGTGCCGGTGCCCGTGTGAAAGTGACCGAAGCCGATCCGATTTGCGCCCTGCAGGCGGCGATGGACGGTTTTGAGGTTGTTTTGTTGGAAGACGTTGTCGATTCTGCCGATGTGTTCATCACCACAACTGGCAACAAGGACGTGATCCGCATCGAGCATATGCGCGAGATGAAGAACATGGCCATCGTTGGCAACATCGGTCACTTTGACAACGAAATTCAAGTTGCCTCGCTGAAAAACCACAAATGGACCAACATCAAGGACCAGGTGGACATGATCGAAATGCCATCCGGCAACAAGATCATCCTGCTGTCCGAGGGTCGTTTGTTGAACCTTGGCAATGCCACCGGGCACCCGTCTTTTGTGATGTCGGCGTCCTTTACCAACCAAGTTTTGGCACAGATCGAGCTTTGGACAAATGGCGACGACTACAAGCCGGGTGTTTTCATTCTCCCCAAACATTTGGATGAGAAAGTTGCCCGCCTACACTTGGGGCGGATCGGTGTTAAACTGACAACGCTTTCGGCAGAGCAGGCGGCCTATATTGGGGTCAAACCCGAAGGACCATTTAAGCCAGAGCACTACCGCTACTAATAAAAGCTTAAGGATCCGGTGATTTTCCGGCTTCATCAGGGCCAAGGTGGGCGACGATAGTGTCGATCAGCTTGGCCCTTTTTACTGGCTTGGCCAAAAAACCATTCATCCCAGAGGCACGACAGGCCCTGCGGTCCTCTGGTAGGGCATTTGCGGTCAACGCCAAGATCGGCGTGTTTTGGGAATTTTGTTTTTCTTCAATCATCCGGATTATCTGTGTCGCTTCGTGCCCGTTCATTTCCGGCATGGCAATATCCATCAGCACCAGATCAGGATGCAGGGTTTCGAACATCTCAACCGCCTCAAGGCCATTGTTGGCCAAGTTAATATCGACACCGGTATTCTTGAGCAGCTTTTGAACGACCAGTTGGTTGGTCCGATTGTCCTCGGCCAACAGGATGCGAACCTTGGACAAATCCGGGTCTTGTGAATTGATTTGTGTGTCTGGCAGTTTGCCAAAAGCCGGATCCAATGCACGACAGAGCGCCATCGTGAATTCCCGAAGTTTGATTGGCTTGCGAAGCGACCCCGAAAACCCGCGGTTTTTGATTTTGGTGGCCGAATGATCGCGGTCAGGGCGAAGCATGATGATGCAAGGCAGATCGACAATGGCGTTCAACTCATCCATCAGAACAGCGCCGTTTTTGTCATTGATTCCGCAATCAATCAGGCAAATGTCCGGTTTGATGTTCTGTTTCACCAGGGTTTCGAGCATGTCCAGCGCAGTCCGACCTGATGGGCACGGCACGGGTTGCGCCCCCAAGAGGCGCAGTGTGTTGCACAGAGACCGGCTCATACTTTGACGGCTTTCGGCTATCAAAACCCGCTTGCCTGCGAGCAAATTCTGAGACTTTGCCCAATACGCCTGACTATCTTGTGAGCACTCTATTTGCTTGAGGGGCAGTCGTATTTCAAATTCTGATCCCACGCCAAGATCTGAGATCGCGGAAAGACTGCCGCCCATTAGCTGCGTTAGTTTGGAGGTGATGGTCAATCCAAGGCCCACGCCATCAAAGCTTCGGGTTGCTCCGTTTTCAATCTGGGAAAACGCTTCAAAAATCTGGCCAAGTTGGTCTTCGGCTATTCCGACACCGGTATCCGAAACGGTAATGATAACATGACCATCGTCTGCTTTTTGCAACGAAATGCTGATATGCCCCGCCATCGTGAATTTCGCAGCGTTGCCAACAAGGTTAAGCAGGCATTGGCGTATTCGGGCAGCATCCCCTTCAAAGCAAAGCGCATCGGGCATTTCGCTGTCGATGGTGATTTCGACGGATTTCGCCGCAAGTGTCGCGGCAAATATGGTGGCGACATCTTCGCCCAGTTGGCGCAAATTAAATGGTGCGCTGACGATCTCCAGTTGACCGGATTCGATCTTGGAGAAATCGAGTAGATCATTGATTATGCGCAACAAAGCCGTCGAGCTTTGGGATATCGTCGACACGATGGATCGCTGTTCGGAATTCAAACCAGACCGTTCCAACAAGTCAAACATTCCAATAACGCCGTTCATCGGTGTTCTGAGTTCATGACTCATTTGGGCCAGGAAGGATGATTTTGCCTGCTCGGCGTTTTCTGCTCGTTTTCGGGCCGTTCGCAGGTGTGACACCAGCTTCCTCAATCTAAACCAAAACACCAAAACGACGCCAAACGGAATGATCACAGCGGCAATAATTAACAGTCCAATGGTCAAGATTAGGTTGCTAAACAATGTCCGAACGTCGGCGGCCGCTTCGGTCATATCAAGATAGGCCTCAAAGACACCGGCAAGTTTCCCATCGATAAAAATGGGAATGTAGGATTCCGCATAGTGTTCAGGGGCATTTATATCATGGTTCCCTTCGCACATTTCGGTCGCAGGGAGCCCGGTGGCCAGAACATGACTCAGTGGTTCATTTATGGCGTGACGTCCATGGTGCGGGTCACTCAAAATTTCGGAATTCCCGGAGTCGAGAACAAGATCACCTTTGAGGTCATACAGTTTGAACCGAAACACATCAGAGGAATTGCGATAGTTTTCAAGGCGGTTCAGGTCACTGGAAGACAAAGACGATCCATTCAGCCATCCTTGCATCTGCGTTTCTTCAGCCGTCAAAATTCGAAGCCACATGTGCGCTGACTGTTCCGCTCGGGCGGTCATTTCCCCGTGCGCCGCGGATATACTCAGCCGATTGCCCAGCCAAAGGCACAGGGCCAGAGCGACAAAAGACGCTAATAAAATTGTTAGAGTTCGGCGCATTCAGACAGGTACCTATTCGGCGTCTGTCATTGATAAGCGGCCATTCTTAACGAGCCCTGAAATGCTTCGGAATGGAGTTGTCTCAGGGGGCAAAAACTGTGTTCAATTTTCCGAATGTGAATAACTCCCCTGCCGAGGTTTGGCTTTGGATCGGCAGGGGGGTATCTTAGAGGTCTTCGCCGAACCCAAAGGTTTCAGTGACGTAATCAATGTCTTTGTCACCGCGACCGGACAGGTTGATCAAGATCGACTTGCCCGGATTTTTGGGCGCTTCACGCTGGGCAAACGCGACGGCATGGGCGCTTTCGAGCGCGGGAATGATGCCCTCGTGACGGCTTAGGTCGTAGAAGGCTTTGAGCGCCTCTTTGTCATTTGCAGCGGTGTAATTGGCCTTGCCGGTGCGATAAAGATGCGCGTGTTCGGGCCCGACACCAGGGTAATCAAGGCCTGAAGCGACGGTATGAACAGGCGCTGGTTCGCCGGCTTCGTCCTTGAGAACCATGGTGCGGAAACCGTGAATATCGCCGTCTTCTCCGTAGGTTATGGTAGCGGCATGTTCGCCGAGCTTGGACGATGTGCCAAGCGGTTCAACGCCATAAAGCTGGACGTCATCATCAATAAAGCCCGCAAACAAGCCCATCGCATTCGACCCTCCGCCAACACAGGCGGCGACAATGTCAGGAAGCTCACCCGTCATTTCCATGAATTGCTCACGCGCTTCTATGCCGACGATATGCTGAAAATTTCGCACCATCATTGGGAAGGGATGCGGACCAACGACGGACCCGATCGCAAACAGTGCCTGGTCGGCCTGCGGTACATAGGCCTGAAAGGCGCTGTCGACCGCTTCTTTGAGAGAGCGACCGCCAAAACCAACAGGCACAACCGTCGCGCCAAGAAGTTTCATGCGGGTGACGTTGGGTGCTTCTTTTTCGATGTCGATCTCACCCATGTGGATCTCACATTCCATACCGAAATAGGCGGCCGCAGTGGCCAAGGCGACGCCGTGTTGACCGGCCCCGGTTTCGGCCATCAGCTTGGTTTTACCCATATGTTTGGCAAGCAACGCCTCGGCCATACAGTGGTTTAGCTTGTGCGCGCCGGTGTGGTTGAGGTCTTCGCGCTTGGCGTAAATCTGGGCACCGCCGGCCAAGTTGGACAGGTTTTTCAGATGCGAAACAGGTGTTGGACGGCCCTGAAAATGCTTGCGGATATAGCGCAGGTCGCGAATGAACTCCGACGATTTGGAGATATTGTCATAGGCTTCACGAATTTCCTTGAAATGCGGCTCTAGCGGGGGTGGCAATTGTGCCCCGCCGTAGTCGCCAAAAAAACCGTCCTGGTTCGGTGTGTTCTTTAAATAAGACGTCATTTTGTGCCTCCCTCAAATCTGTGTCTTGTGTGCGTCTGGGGCAATACTGCGCAGGACGGCAGGCCGAACAAGCCGCGTTTTGGTCGCAGGGGGCGCGCATCGTGCAAGACAGCAAAAAGCCCTGCCAAAATGACAGGGCTGATCGCAAGACATTTTTGGGGGATTTACGCAGGAATGCGCAGCACCTGACCGGGGTAGATTTTGTCAGGGTCGCTCAGCATGGGCTTGTTTGCCTCAAAAATCTCGGTGTAGCGGGCACCATTGCCAAGCGCTTTTTCCGCGACTTTCCAAAGGCTGTCGCCCTTTTCCACTGTGTGGAATTTTGGTTCTTCGCCGCCAAGGTTGTCTTCGACCTTGGTCACGCCGTCGACATTGCCCACCGCAAGGATAACTTTTTCCTTGGTTTCCTGATCGACATCGCCGGAGACGGTCACTGTTTCGCCGTCAACTTTGATCTCAACATTGTCGGCATCCAGACCAAGATCGGCGACTTCTTTTTTGAGATCGTCCGCTGTGGGGGCAACTGCGGCGACTTTCTTGCCACCTCTGAAAAAGTCAAAAAGACCCATAACCGTGTTCTCCTAATTGGTTAGCGGCTTTGTAGCGGTCGCATTGGGCGGCTTACAGGGGAAATTCGCGCCGGGTTGGTCATGCACTGGGGGCGTTACGCGGTGAGAGTGGACACAAACCCGTCGCGTAAGACGGCCGGATCATAGGCTTTGCGCGCAAAGACCTCGCGTAGCATAGGGTCGAAATGCTCTAGTGGCAGCATGTCGTAATCAGGGTCAAAGGAGGATTGATCCCAGCGCTCGCAAAAGGCGGCGCAATTGGCAAAACATGGATGATCTTTGAACTGATCACGGGCGTTTTCATCCCAGTTATAGTGGTGCGCATAATACAGCATCTGAAAAATACCGTGATGTTCAACGACCCATGCGACATCCCATCGAACAAAGGGGCGGATGACCTCGGCGCTAAACCGATCGTGGTTTTGTGGGGCCAGACCGTCGCCGATGTCATGCAACAAGGCTCCAACAATCCAATCTATATCCGCCCCATCCCGTTCGGCCCGTGTGGCAGATTGTAGACCATGCTCAAGCCGGTTGATTTTGTAGCCTTCGAGGCTGACCTCCCCTTGGCGGCGAAGTTCATCAAGGATGCGATCCGCGGTCATGGCCAAATAGGGTTTTTCGAGCTTTTGCAGCAAGAGGTATTCGTCCTTGGTCCCATCTTTCATCTGGGTAAAGGAGACTTGATTGTCTTGCATTGCGGAACACCTCTGCTGGCTTTGTTGGTCAGGATCAGTTTTGCCGTGTCTATGCGCGCAGTCTTGACCTTCCCCGACCAAAACACGTCGCGCGCTGCACATGGGAAAGCGCGGGTGTTTTTATCATTGCCTGCCTGTGAATAACCATTAATCTTGCCGCAGATGGCCAAAAGGGCCTTCAGAACCAAGTTTAACGGGGTGTGGGACCCCGATATGAGGGAGTTACCTATGGGCAAGCGCGACGAGCTGATTGCGAAATACGCGGACGATCTGAAAAACAAATGCGGCATGGAACCGGACATGGACTTGCTGACCAAAGTCACGATCGGTTGCGGTCCGGCAATCTACAACGACGATGCGTCCACCGTCGCGGGTTCGCAGGAATCTGAGCTTGAAACAGTGAAAAACAACTTCTTGATCAAGAAGCTTGGTCTGGCTGATGGTCCTGAGCTGATGGATGCGATCCAACAAGCGATCGAGACTTACGGCAAGTCCGAGCGCAACAAGTACCGCGCGGTGTTCTATTACCTGCTGGTCAAGCATTTCGGCAAAGAGTCGGTCTACGGTTAAGCCAATCGACATGCTTTGCGACGGGGCCCCTGATTTTCGGGGGCCTTTTATTTTGGAGGAACCCTAGTGATCGAAACCACCTGTCATTGCGGCGCGGTTCACATCAGATTTGATGACACTCCCGAATTTGCGGTGTCCTGCAACTGTTCGATCTGCCATCGGTTGGGGACCCATTGGATTTATTCACATACACAGAACATTACCATAAAGGGCGCGACTGCGGCCTATGCGCATGGCGACAAAAACATCGCGTTTCATCGCTGTGTGACTTGCGGATGCACGACCCATTGGGCCAATTTGAAGGAGCCGGAGTCAGGGCGTATGGCCGTAAATCTAAGGCTTGCGGATCGCGACATTGGTGCGAAGCTGCCGTTACGTCACTTTGATGGAGCCGATCGCTGGTGCTTTGTCGATTGATGGGATGTGTGGGAAATAGAGTCGTTTCCATGCACAATTACTTGAAATTGCAGGTATTCGGAGTTTGCTTGGAAACCGCTGTTTGAGTAAGTTGAAATAGAACCGGCTAGAAGGCTGGGACCAAGATTCAGTTTCACGTGTGGTGCGTAGGGAGCACGTGGGTGGACGGAGGGTTCCGGTATATGCCGGTCCCTCCGTCATTATTTGTGGGACAGCGTTCAGAACACTGTCAAAACCACCCCCATGATGGCGCAAGCGATGGTAGCGTACCCACCGTCAATCAGGGTGAGTTTTTTCGGTCGATTGCCATAGGCATTGTTGATGGCAATCCAGGGCGTGATGAAAAACAACCCAATTCCGATACCTGCAACCAAGCCTTTGCCCAAGGTGTCGATGTTCGCAAGCTCAAACACATGGCGCATCATTCCGGCCACAACCAGCTGCATCAAAAACGTACCGACATAGAGCATCGGGTTGGCCCCGTTGACCGGCTGGCCCTGATCATTGCGGGGCACGCCAGATGCCTCCATCCATGGTTCGGTCAATTTCATGTAATAGGCCGAACCGGCAGCAAACGACGCGACGGCCGCCACCAGCACATTGATAATTTCGAGCATTCTGCCCCTCCTGTTCGTCAAAAGACGTCTCGCAAGGGCAGTTTGCCGCAGCTTGACCCGCGCGCCTAGGGGGAAATCCCGGCCAGTGTGCAGATCAGCGTCCATTCCGTCTCTGTCACGGGCTGAACGGATAGTCGGGAATTTTTGACCAAAACCATCTCGGACAAGTCGGGATGGGCCTTGATGTCGTCCAATGTGACAGGCGTTTGAACCGGGTGCACCGCGCGGATGTCGACACAGTCCCAGCGGTCGTCGTCTGTTGTGCTGTCTTGGTGGGCTTCGGCACAGACTTCGACCACTCCGACCACGGCCTTTTCTTTTTGCGAATGATAGAAAAAGCCGCGATCCCCAATCGCCATCTCACGCATAAAATTGCGCGCTTGATAATTGCGGACGCCGTCCCATTCTTCGCCGGTGTCACCCTTGGCGACCTGTTGATCCCAAGACCACGTGGATGGCTCTGATTTGAACAGCCAGTAGCGCATCAGATCACCTTGTTCCAAACGATCAGTTCAGTCGATTCAAACAGGCCGGCCTTGTTGTAGGGATCATGGGCAACCCAATCTTGGGCGGCGGCCATGTCATGAAGATCGAGGATCACGAGAGAGCCACACATCTCTCCGTTGTCGTCCAGCAAAGGACCGGCTTGGGCGACGTTTGTGGCCTTTAGGTATTCCACATGGGCGGGGCGGTTTTCCTGACGGATAGCCAATGCGCCGGGTTTGTCCTTGGCGATCAGAGCGATAAGCATGTTTATTCCTCTTTCAACGGGCGAGATAGCAATTGGGTCATAACGTCATCTACGGTCACACGCCCTTGGGTCAAGGCGGCGACGGCGTGACAGATCGGGAGCGATAGGCCGGTGTCGATGGCGATACGGTCCATGGCCTGCGCAGTGGCGGCCCCTTCAACGGTGATAGACGGGTCAAACACTTGTTTGCGCCCCAGCGAAAGGCCGAGCCGGTAGTTTCGCGACAGTTCAGACGTACATGTCAGCGCCAAGTCACCAAGGCCGGAGAGACCCGCCATGGTTTCGGGCCGCGCCCCTTGGGCGGCGGCAAAGCGGGTCATTTCGGCAAACCCACGGGTCATCAACGCGGCACGCGCGCTATCCCCAAGCCCGGCACCAATCGCCGCGCCACAGGCAATCGCCATAACGTTTTTCAGCGCCCCCCCAAGTTCGGCACCAATGGTGTCGGTGCTACGATACAGGCGAAGGTTTGGGGTCGCGAGTTGATGCTGAACCTGCTTGCCCATGGCATCATTGGAACAGGCAAGAGTCAGGGCGGTCGGCAATCCGCGCGCGATGTCATCGGCAAAGCTCGGCCCGGTCAAAATGGCTGCGGTCGCGTCTGGTTTTGCAGCGGATAAAATTCCGACGGGTCCGCGCCCGGTTCGCAGGTCGACGCCTTTGCAACACGCGACCAAAGCCTTGCCCGAGAGGTCGCCGTCTATGCGGTTTAATAGGCCGGATAGGCTCTGCATCGGTGTTGAAAACAACAATATGTCATTGGAGACTGCCTGGTCCAAATCTTGCGTGATTTGGATGTTCTGAGGGAGTTTGTGCCCCGGCAGTTTTGGGCTTTCACCCCTAGCCAAAAGGGGCGAAATATCCCGCGCCCAAAGGGTTACCGGGCCATTTTGCGCCAAGGAAATGGCCAAGGCGGTGCCAAAGGCTCCGGCTCCGAGAACTGAAACACTCATGCTTTTGCGCCTTTCTTTCCCGACCCAATCAGCGGTTTTGCGTTTTGATCCAAAGGCCATCTTGGGCGTGCCGAGAGGGCCATGTCGCTGGTTTTTCCAAGCGCCAATAATTCTGACCCAGCGTAGGCAATCATCGCGGCGTTGTCGGTGCAAAGCGCAAGCGGCGGTGCGGTAAAACGTATGTTAGAGGTGGCGCAAACAGTCTCTAACCCGCCACGAAGCGCCATATTTGCCGCTACGCCGCCCGCAACGGCCAAAGCGGGGTCCGAAGGGTGTTCGTCAAGGTATGCTGTGATGGCGCGGCGGGTCTTTTCGACAAGAACGTCGCGCACAGCGGCTTGAAACCCGGCGCAAAGATCATTGCGATCTTGTTCGGTTAATCCGCCTTGATCGGCGATGATCTGATCGCGTTGACGCAGCAATGCCGTTTTCAAACCTGAGAAAGACAGGTCACAACCGGGGCGATCAAGCAAAGGCCGCGGAAAACGAAACCGCTTTTCATCCCCCTTTTTGGCGGCCGCTTCAACCGATGGACCACCGGGTTGCGGCAGGCCCAAAAGCCGGGCGGTTTTGTCAAAGGCTTCGCCGGGGGCGTCATCAATTGTGCCGCCAAGACGGGTGAAATCTTCGACGCCTCGCACGATCAGAAACTGACAATGGCCGCCCGAAACCAGCAGCATCAAGTAGGGGTAAGCAAGGTCATCGGTCAGGCGCGGCGTCAAGGCGTGGCCCGCCAAGTGGTTCACCCCAATCAAGGGCTTGTTGAGACCAGCGGCGAGACCTTTGGCCATCATGACGCCGGACAACACCCCGCCGATCAAACCGGGGCCGGCGGTGACGGCAATGGCGTCTATCTCTTGAAGCGTGGTTCCGCTCTCGTCCATGGCCTGCACAATGGCTCCGTCTAGCCGTTCGGCATGAGCGCGCGCGGCAATTTCCGGGACAACGCCGCCAAAATCCGCATGAAGCTGGGTTTGGCCCAAAACCACCGAAGAGAGCACATCGCGCCCCCGCAACACCGCGGCTGCAGTATCATCACAGCTGCTTTCCAGCCCAAGTATCAGGGGAGGTGTCATCCGGTCTTTCCGTTGCGTTGCCGACGGGCAGGGAGTACCACCCACAAAGGCGCGCGACAATCCCGGAGCGAGAATGCACAAGCCCAAGCCCATTTTGCTAATGACCCGACCGGCGGCGGCGGCACAGCGATTCTTGGCTAATTTGGGCGGGGAATGGGAGTGCGCGGCTATTTTATCGCCACTTATCGGGATCGAGTATATGCCCGAAACGCCGAATTTGGACGGCGTGCGTGGGTTGATATTCACCTCGGCGCATGGCGTTGCTGCGCTCGGGTTCCGGGGCGAAGGCCCCCCCTTTCCTGTTTACGTTGTCGGTCAAAATACCGCACAGGCGGCGCGTGATTGCGGTTGGGACGTAAGACAGGTTTATCAAAATGCCGATGCCTTGGTGCGCGGGTTGATCGCGACGCTTCCGCCGTTGCCGTTGCTGCATATTCGGGGGGTGCATACGCGTGGGGATGTGTCCGCGCGATTGGGCGACGCCGGGATCAAGACAATTGACGCGATTTTGTATGATCAGCCGGAAATACCCCTGTCAAAAGCCGCGCGTGATGCTTTGCTCGGAGAAATCCCCGTGATTGCACCTGTATTTTCGCCCAGAACGGCGGCACTACTGGCAAAAAACCGCATTAAAGCGCCGCTTCTTGTCGCGGCTATGAGCGAAGCGGTGGCCAAGCCGCTCTTGTCGCTGCATATAACAGAGTTGAAAATTGCGGTACGACCTGAGTCGGCAGAGATGACGCGTTTGGTGACGGATCTGTTGAAGTCGGCCAGTGCATGGGATTATGGGCCTGGGCATTAACCGGGTGTGTTGAAAGGGTGGCGGAACGTGGCAAAGTCCAAAAGAGGCAAGACTGGAAATACTCAGTCCAAAGCCGAAGAGAGTATTGAAGCGGTTGAGGCGAACACCGAGGCCGTGGTTGAGGATGCCGTGCAGGACGTGAGCGATGCGGCAGAAAACCTGACCGATGACGTTGCTGACGACTCTGCCGCTGAGGTTGAAGGTGGTGTAGAGGAAAGCGCCGAAAACGTCGCGAGCGAAGAGCCGGTTGAAGAAGCCGCCCCTCAAGACGACTCCGACACGGCCCCTGTCGATGAACCCGTTTCGCAAGAGGCAGCGGCCGTCGTTGACGCCCCAACAGGGGATGAGCCCGCGGAGGATGAGGCAGTCGACGATGTCGTCGATCTCGTTGATGAGACCGCCCAAGAAGATGTTGACCAACCCGAAGCAACACCCGAGCCTCAGGTGATCCGCGAAACAACCGTTGTTAAGAAAAGCGGTTTCATGTCGACGGCGCTTGGCGGTGTTGTTGCGGCGGCGCTAGGTTTTGGCGCGGCGCAGTTCACCGATGTGCAATTGCCGTTCACACCAGCTCCGGCTCCGAACCCCTTTGAAGAAGAGGCGCGTGCGGCGCTGACATCGCAGGGTGAGCAAATCGGAGCGCTTGTCGCGCAAGCGGATGAAACGCAGAAGGCGGTTGAGATTCTTGATCTGACACCGATCACAACGTCTATCTCCGGGATCGAAGACAAAATCGCCGGATCAGAAACGACGCTCAAGGCCATCGGGGATGAGCTTGCTGGCTTTGACAGCCGTTTGACAGCCATCGAAAAAGCCCCGCTTGCCGATGCGGTTTCTCCGGAGTCGATTGCCGCCTATGAGCGTGAGCTTGATGCGCTACGCAAGTCGATCACCGATCAACAAGCCGCCCTAGAAGAGCAAAAGGTTGAAATTCAAGCCATGGCCGCCGAAGCCGTGCAGGCCGAAAGCAATGCTGAAGAAAAAGCCACCTTGGCCGCTAGCCGCGCCGCGTTGGCCGAGGTCACAGCGCTTGTTCAGTCTGGAAAACCCTTTGCCGCGCCTTTGGCTGTTCTAGACGGCAATGGCGTTGCCGTCCCTGATGCGCTTGCTGCGGTCGCTGCAGATGGGGTTCCGACGCTTGCTTCTCTAACGGGAGAGTTTCCCGACGTTGCGCGCAAAGCTTTGACGGTTGCCCGCAAAACAGATCGCGCCGAGGGCGAAGGCGGTGGCATTGCCAGTTTCTTGCAAAGCCAGCTTGGGGCCCGATCGGTCACCCCGCGCGAAGGCGATGACCCGGACGCGGTTTTGTCCCGCGCCGAAGCTGCAGTCAAAGCCGGCGATTTAGAAGCCGCAACCACAGAGGTCGCAGCGCTTCCCGAGGCGGCAAAAGCCGAGTTGGCGGATTGGTTGGCGCAAGCCACGACCCGCAAAGAGGCGCTGGCCGCGACGGCCGCTCTCGCCCAAGAATTGAACAAACAGTAAGGGTCACGAAACATGCTTTGGTCACTAATCAAGATTATCGTGTTCGTCGCTCTGGTTGGGGCGTTGACCCTTGGGGCTGGATTTTTGATGGATGCGGATGGAATGGGCCTCGTCGAGGCGCGCGTCATCCTGATGGGTCAGGAATATAGCCTAAGCCCAATCCATATCGTTCTGTTGCTAATCGTGGCGGTTATCGCGCTTTACATTGTGTTCAAGCTGGCCAGTTTCCTGGTTGCTTTGCTCAAATGGATCAATGGCGACGAAACGGCCATAAGCCGGTATTTTGACCGCAATCGCGAACGCAAAGGCTATCACGCTTTGTCAGAAGGCATGATGGCGCTGGCTTCTGGAGAAGGTCAACTGGCGATAGCTAAGGCTAAAAAAGCCAACAAATATCTTCATAAGCCAGAGTTAACCGACCTTATCACCGCGCAAGGGGCCGAAATGGTTGGGGATAGTCAAAAGGCGGAAGAGGTCTATAAACGACTGTTGCAAGACGAGCGGACCCGCTTTGTTGGTGTGCGCGGCCTGATGAAGCAAAAGCTGGATTCCGGTGATACCGATACGGCGCTGAAGCTGGCCGAGCGGGCCTTTGCAATCAAGCCAAAGCATGGTGAAGTAGGAACCACGCTGCTGCGGCTGCAAGCTGAGTCAAAAGATTGGAGTGGGGCACGTAAAACCCTGTCGACCAAGCTCAAGAACGGCGCGCTGCCGCGAGACGTGTTCAAGCGCCGCGATGCTGTTTTGGCGCTGTCCAATGCGATCGAAATCAAGGATAGCGACGAAAGCGCAGCGGCGGCCGACGTGGCAATCGCGGCAAACAAAGCGTCGCCCGATCTGGTTCCCGCCGCAGCACTGGCAGCCCGTGGATTTGTCGAACAAGGCCGCAAGCGCAATGCCATAAAAGTGATCAAAAAGACTTGGGCCGTGCATCCGCACCCCGATTTGGCGGCGGCCTTTGCAGCGGTTGAGCCGAACGAGACACCCGAGGCGCGGTTGAAGCGATTTGATCCATTGTTGAAAATCCTGCCTGAGGATCGTGAAACCAAACTGCTCAAGGCGGAATTGCATCTTGCAGCCGAAGATTTCCCCGGTGCGCGTCGTGCGCTTGGCGATTTGATCGAAAACGATCCCGATGCACGGGTTTTGGCGATTATGGCCGCGGTTGAACGTGGCGAAGGTGCGCCAGATACCGTTGTGCGTGGTTGGTTGGCCAAGGCGGTTACCGCACCGCGCGGGCCGCAGTGGGTTTGCGAGAACTGTAACACCATCCATGCCGAATGGGCTCCACTGTGTTCGAGCTGCTCGGCGTTCGATACATTGGAATGGACAAACCCGCCTCAGTCCGAAGTGGTTTTGCCCGCCGGTGCCGACATGCTGCCGCTGATCGTTGGAGCGCTCGAAGACAAATCCGAAGACGCGCCAGCGGATATAATTGTCGCCAACCCGGACGCGGAAGACGAGGCAGGTAGCGCCGCCGAGACTGTGGATGTGGAGGCCGAGGTGATCGAAGATGCCGAAACGGTCGACGACACGAGGCCTGTCGATCAAAAGTAACTTGCTATTGAGGTGCTCCATTAAATGTGGGGCACCTTTTCGGTTTTTTAGGGTCTGATTTCCCAAAGTTGTGGTGTCATCGGGGCCATGTTCTGAAATATCATGTGGGTTTCGAAGGGTTTCAACATCAGCCGAGCAGACGTCATTGTGCGTTTGCTGGCGTATTGAAGCTCTGGTAAAATGTTAAATAGCGAAGTCTCATTACATGGGTCGAAACTCCGCGCCGTTTCGGGCCCCGCCAGATAGCTTTCGCTACACACGCCATCGCCGGCAATGATTTCGTGATTGTCAAAGAGCAAATGGTAATAGGCAACGTCACGACCATGTGTATCGTGAATGATCGAGCCACCATCCACCAAATCAATCGCTCGCACCAACACTTCTTGCTCAAAGAAAAACAGCTGGGTGTTACCGCTTTTGACAAGAATCCTGTGATTGGGAGATACCCAGGTATCCCGCCTGTTCCCCATTGCACCGGCACGAAAACGCACCGGGGCGTTTACACCCTTGGCCCGGCGGACCGACTTCCCGATCCATCGCAACACCTGAGGTCCGCGATCTCGAGTCACAACCAAATCCCCGACATTTAGCGCTTGGATCGGGACTCCGCCGCGTGGTGTTCTGATCCGGGTGCCATGTGTAAAACAAGGCGCGGTGGTGACTAGATCGACAAAGCCAACATCGGTATGGCCGTGTTCATCTTCGACTGTATAGGTGAAAAAATTGTCGCCAATTGTCGACGCGGCACCAGCTAGCACCACCCCATCGGACGTGACCTCAAGGTCTTCTCCTGTGGCGAGCGTGATGGTGTCACCTATGCTGACAGGTTGACCGTTGATATGGGTGATGTGCAGCTCGGAGCCAGATGTCGAAACATCGTTGGCCAGAAGATCGTGATTGACCTCTTCGCCCAAGCGCACATGGATTTCATCGTCGCCCGCAATCAATTCGGTCTGAACGGAATCCGCCGCGATCAACAAATTGCTATCATACGCCGCGTCACCGCCGTCTGCGATGCCGATTTTGATCGAGTTGGCAACACCCGGCGTCACCGGGGCCTTGAGCGTTAGGGTAACCGTGAAGCCATCCATTTCAGTGTTATAATTGTCATCGGTGGCGGCATTGTCGATATAGAGATTGGCATTGTCTACGTTGTTGATCTCATCAATCGAAATTTCACCTGTGCCAACGGTAAGCTCTGCCTGTACTCCGTTGACCCAAATGCCGACGGCGTCATTGAACCCGTCATCAACGAAATCAAGGTACTCCTCAGAAGAAAACACAATTTGCATGGAAAGAGTGCTGCCTTCCGGGACAAAATCAGCCTCGAATATCGCGGCATCGAATGTGGTCATTCCCGAAATCGCACTAAGATCTGTATCGCCTGCAGTCCCATGAATGGTTGTTGTATTTTCTGCAAGGTTAACATCACCGCTACTGTTGGTGATGTCAGACGCAGTCCCAGTCGACAAAATAACGCCACTGTCGGATGGGGTCACGCCGGGCGCAACGCTATCGCCGTTGGTAAAGATACCGGATGCCGTGGCGGCCCCGGAATAGGTGGCTGAAACGATGGCCACACCGTCGCCAAACATGGTGTCAGCCATATCCATGGCGGTCGCTGTACTATCTATTGGCAACTCATTTGCTGTGGGCATCTGAACTCTCGCTACTGATTACAACGTGAGGGTAGGAAAGCTGGCTTAACAACTCTCAAACAAATTTTTCCCTAAGGTGCACTTGTAATACCTCTTTTGGAATTTGGTCTTGTAAATCGATTTAACCTATTGGGTTGATGAAAATTTTAGGGATTTAGATTGCTCATTTTCTCTTGGGTGGCTCACAGCTCTTTACCTTGTTGGCAAATCAGAAGTGTGCAGCAAGCTGGCCTGAAAGGTTCGCTGAGTCAGGGGGCCCATGGTGCCTTGTGCTTTTGGCGAAAAAGGCGCTGAATATGGGCGGAACTCTGAGGAACGAGGCCGCGTTATGCGATCCAAGCCAATCTTCTTTTTAAAGAAAATATGGACGGCGGCGCCCTTGGCAACCGGTGTGCTTGTGATAGCGCTGTTGGCGAGTGGTTTTTTTGGCGTCAGGACCGTGGTTCATTGGATCAAACGTCCGCCATTGTCCGAACGCGCCCTGCCGGTGGCGGCTTGGATGACTCCGCGATACATCGCCCGATCATGGGGCGTTCCGCCAAAGGTGATCGCCCGAGCAATCGACGCACCTATTCCGCCACCTGACGGCCCGATGAGCCTCACTGAACTTGCCAAGATGCGAGGTGTGCCGGTTGAGCAGGTCATCGCAGAAGCCGAGGCCGAGATAGCCGCGTTTTTTGCAGAGCGAGGGCAGCCGGTCCCTGAGCCGCCAGAGGACGGCGAATGACAGAGACTGTTTTTGGCCTTGTTGCCCAATACGGCGTCTATGTGATCTTCGCGTCTGCATTTTTGTCCTGTCTGGCGCTGCCTATCCCAACATCTTTGATGATGTTGACCGGCGGGGCGTTTGTCGCCTCGGGCGATCTCACCTTCTGGTCGGTCGGTATATCCGCCTATCTGGGCGCGGTGCTTGGGGATCAGGCCGGATACTTTATCGGTCGTGCCGGGGGTGCCCCCCTTACCGCGCGTTTGTCGCAAAGCCCATCGCGGGCCAAGGTGCTGACCCAAGCGCAGCAACTTGTTGACCGGCGTGGCGGATTAGGCGTGTTTTTCTCGACATGGGCGGTAGCTCCTCTTGGGCCTTGGGTCAATTTCATCTCGGGCGCCACCGGGCTAAAGTGGTGGCGGTTTGCGATTTGGGACGTGTTGGGGGAAACCGTTTGGGTGACGGTCTATGTCGGGCTTGGCTATGTGTTCATGGACCAAGTTGCCACTGTCGCCGAAATAATGGGCGATGTGATCGGCTTTTTGGTGGCCGTTGTGATGGCCATCGCCTCTGCCATGTGGATCCGCGCTATTTTGAAGAGTAAGCGCAAGAGCGATACGAGGCATTCGGCTTCACCCCAACCTCACAACCCGAGGACATAAAAACCACTGGTTTTCCGTCCGTTACGACCAGTGTGGACAAAATGTCCGGCGCGAGAAAACTTTTGCCTGAAAAATAAAAGTTTTGTTGGCAATCCGGGTTTCTGGTGCTGTTCCCTGTTGCGCAAGGTTGCAATACTGCGCGCACAAAAGGGGGAGTGACAGACATGATTGACCTGTGGGACGGACTGTCCCGCGCGTTTTGGCTTGTAGTGACGCTTGATGCTCAACTTGTTGAGATCGCTTTGCGCTCCCTTCAGGTCACGCTCAGCGCCTTGGTGGTTGCGTCCGCTGTTGCTCTGCCGTTGGCGGCGCTGTTGGCGGTGCGGCGGTTTCGGGCGCGTCGGGGTGTCATCGCCGTATTGAATGCGCTGATGGGCCTGCCACCGGTTGTTGTCGGGTTAATTGTCTATGTTTTGCTGTCGCGCTCCGGGCCTTTTGGGGTATTGGGCCTTTTGTTCACGCCGACGGCGATGGTGATCGCTCAGGTCATTATTATCGTGCCGCTGATTGCCAGCATTGCGCATCAATCGCTCCGTGATCTTTGGGCCGAATACCACGATCTCTTGATCTCGATGAATGTCACCCAGATGCAAAAGATCACGACCTTGCTGTGGGATGCGCGGCGCGCATTGCTCACCGCATCCTTGGCCGGATTTGGCCGCGCCATCGGCGAGGTCGGCGCGATTATGATCGTCGGCGGTAATATCGACAACGCCACCCGTGTTTTGACCACCGCCATCGCCCTTGAAACCGGCAAGGGTAACTTTGCCTTGGCGCTTGGGCTTGGTTTTGTCCTGATCGGGCTGGCGATCATTGTGAACCTCACGATCCATTGGCTTGGGCGCACGGAACGGGAGGGGCGCTGGTGAGTGATATGTTCCCTCTGTCCGTCAAAGGCGCGCTGACATCTCGACGGGGCAAAACGCTTGTTGGCCCGGTGGATCTTGACTTGGATGGCAACGGGGCTTGTGTTGTCGTTGGGCCAAATGGAGCCGGAAAAACCACACTTTTACGATTGCTGCATGGGGCGGCTCGTCTCAACACCGGAACCATTCAATGGGCCTGTTCGACGCAAGAGGCACATCATGAGCAAGTGTTTGTTTTTCAACGCCCGGTCATGTTGCGCCGCACCGTCGAAGAGAATCTGATTTATCCGTTGCGGGTTCGTGGAATGGCCAAGCCGGAGGCCCGCGCCAAGGCACAAGAGTGGGCCGAACGGGTCGGGTTGCAAGACATGCTACGCCGCCCCGCGCCGGTTCTCTCCGGTGGCGAACAACAAAAGCTCGCCCTTGCCCGTGCTTTGATTGTGCAACCGAAATTGGTGTTTTTGGACGAACCCTGCGCATCGCTCGATGGCCGCGCGATGCGCGAGATCGAAGACGTTCTACAAGAGGCCCGTGCCAACGGAACCCGATTGATTATGTCCACACATGACATGGGACAAGCACGGCGGTTGGCAGATAGCGTAATCTTTATGTTCAAGGGCCGTGTGCACGAGCATAGCCCAGCTCAAAAGTTTTTCTCGTCGCCTGACACGGCTCAGGCTTCTGCTTTCCTTAGAGGAGATATCGTGGAATGAAACAGGTGTTTGCAACCTTAGCCGCCGTCATTATCGGAACGGCTGCCTTTGCTGGCGACAACATGAAAATGGCGGTCACCACGTCCTTTAACAACTCTGGGCTGGCAGACATTTTGCTGCCTGAAATCCAAAAGGATTTGGACCTTGACGTCCAACTTTTGGTGGTTGGAACCGGCCAGGCCTTGAAACTTGGCCGTGCTGGGGATGTGGATGCGATCCTTGTCCATAGCCGCAAAGCCGAAGACAAGTTTCTGGCCGAAGGCTATGGCACGCATCGCCGCGAAATCATGTATAACGATTTCGTTTTTATTGGCCCAAAGGATGATCCCGCTGGTGTTCGTGGTGTTCCGACCGCGGTAAACGCCTTGCAAAATATTTCGGACAAGGGCGCGGCGTTTGTTAGCCGGGGCGACGATAGCGGCACCCACAAGAAAGAACTGAGCCTCTGGGGCGCAGCGGAGCTGAATTCCAAAGGGTTTGGCGGCTGGTACAATGCGGTTGGGGCCGGCATGGGCGCGTCGCTCAACACTGCGGCGGGCATGGGGGCCTATATCATGTCGGATCGGGCCAGCTGGCTGAACTTTGGCAACAAAGGCGATCTAGAATTGCTCTATTCTGGTGATCCGGTTCTGTTCAATCAATACGCCTATTTGCCGATCAATCCGGCCAAGCACAGCCATGTCAAAACCGATTTGGCGGCCAAGCTTGAAGGCTGGTTGGTCTCTGACAAGGCCAAGGAACTGATCAATACCTACAAGATCAACGGCGAAACTCTCTTTGTGTTCAACGCCGAATAAGATGTGCGGCGGGGCCGTCGCCCCAACCGCAAGGGCCCCTGACGTTCCTTCTCGTCAGGGGCTTTTATTTATGTGTCGTCGACTGACCCGTGGATAGCGAATTGGTCTAGACCGGCCTCTTGTGGCTCAATCACGCGAAACGCCTCTTTGACACCGGCGTCGGTCAATTCTCGGGCGACGGTTAGCAAGGTGTTGGGAGAGTGATCCTCGCACAAATCTTGCATATGCGCGATTTCCTCAGCGGCAACAGGCAAAGCAGCCTCAACCGATGGGGCCCCGTAATAGGTCACAAAATGGTTTGCCAATTGGGCCGTTAGGTCGGTTTTTTCGGCCTCGGTTATTTCGGTCACGGCAACAAATGTCACGCGGCCCGAGGTTTCCAAGCCAAACCAACCGTTGGCAAAGGCCTGACGCGCCTTGCCGGATAAATCGGCTTCGGACCAATTGGAAAACTCAAACCCGCCGGGAATGCACCATTCCCCGGTTCGGGCCGGAGAATGAAAGACGCGCTGGTCGGATTCGTCGAAATGGATCGCACGGGCGAGCTTCATGAGTCGTTCTCCAACAGGGTTGTGAGCGGGATCAGATGGGTTTCATTATCGTCACGCAAGAGCATGCCAAAGTCTTCGTCCACACCAAGGAACGTGCCGTCTAGGCCGCCTTGCAGCCTGGGTTCGCCGACACCCTGCGCTAGTCCACGCCATTCCGCATGGAGCGGGCGAGTGCCTTCTTCTTCCCAACGGGTGATCCAATTGAGCGTATGTCGCGACCAAGCTTCGACGAGGGCCGGGGCCTGAACATCGGCACAGCCCTCGGAATACAACGCGGTTTCGTGCGGGTTTGCGCCGGGATTGTCATCTTTGGGCCAAAGCGGCAGCGTAAAGCCAACAACCAACCAATCAGGAACGGCCTCGGGATCGGTGTCCGAGGCCATGACCCGGAATTGACCACAGGCGGCGCCGTTGACCTGAATACCGCCCGCCCATTCCAGATGTACGGCGACCTCAGGTGGGGCCAACGCCCCCAGCGCATTCTGAAAACCAATCCCACAAAGCGGCAGCATCGCCATGGCTTGGCGCAACGGGACCTCGGGGGCAAAGACAAGAGCGCCCTCCAAAGTGCTGGTGCCCAAGTGGTAGCAAATCAGCCCCGCGTCGCAGCCCATCACCGCCCGTTGGCAGGCGGTGTCAAAAGCGTCGCCGTCACAGGCTTCGCCAGACATGAGGGGCGGGAATTGCAGCTCAGAACCGGTCATGCCTTGTCCCATGCCACCAACGCATTGGCGATGTCGTTAAAGGCCCGTGCCTGTGCGCTGTCCGGGGCGCTAACGGTGATCGGGGCACCGCCATCCGCCGCCAAACGGATATCAAGATGCAAGGGCACTTCGGCCAGCAAAGGCACACCAAGCTTCGCCGCTTCGGCGGCTACGCCACCATGACCAAACACATGCTCTTCGTGACCACATTTGGAACAGACATGCGTCGACATGTTTTCGATCATCCCGAGAATGGGAACGTTCAATTGGTTAAACATATCAATGCCTTTGCGCGCATCTATAAGGGCCACGTCCTGAGGCGTAGACACTATAATTGCCCCGTCGATATGGGCCTTCTGCGCCAGCGTCATTTGCACGTCGCCGGTGCCCGGTGGAAGGTCAACGATCAACACATCCAACGCGCCCCATTGCACTTGGGTTAGCATCTGTTGCAACGCGCCCATGAGCATCGGACCACGCCATACAACCGCCTGATCGTCATTGGTCATCAGGCCAAGCGACATCATCGTGACGCCGTGGTTGCGCATCGGCAGGATGGTTTTGCCATCCGGTGACGCAGGCCGTCCGCTAATGCCCAACATGCGCGGCTGGCTTGGGCCATAAACATCGGCATCCAAAAGACCAACCTTGCGGCCCTGCGCCGCCAAAGCACAGGCGAGGTTGGCCGACACGGTGGATTTGCCAACGCCGCCCTTGCCCGAGGCTACTGCGATAATATGCGCAATGCCGGGGAGGCGCTGTGGCCCCTTGGGCTCGGAAGGTTTTGACGGTTTCAAATCCGGTGGCGCGGCGTTGGAATGCCCGGTCAAGACGACCGACACGGAGTTTACGCCATCCAGCGCCTTGACCCGCGTTTCGGCTTCGGCCCGAACCGGTTCGAAAAGGCTGGCGTTTTCTGGCGCAATTTCAATGACAAAACGCACGGTGCCATCACCAACGTTTAGCGCCCGCATGGCCCCGCTGGCCACGATGTCGCTGCCTGTTACCGGGTCGGTGATGGATTTCAGAACGTCAAGAACGGTTTCTCTGTTTGCCACGGATCAGTCCTGCCCTTTGGTGTCGCCGGACAATGTGCCGGTGACTTCATGTGTCATGCCTAGCTCTTCGATAGTCACCACAGCCTTGACCGAAAAGGATTTTCCGCTTGTGTCGCCATTGCGCAGCGCCTCTTCGATGGCCTGTTGGGATGTCACCCCAACCTGCTTGAGAAACTTGCGCATGGACATGTTGAAATCGTCGCTCATCGTCTACTCCTATCGGACCCGTTGACGTAGACCCGTCTGCTTGCCTACCCTAAAGGCATGCAAAAAGGTCTGTTCATAATGTTGTTGCTTCTGGTGCCGCTGGCTGCGGCCGCAGAGGATCGGTTGGTTCGGTTGTACGCGCCGCAAGGGTTGGTTGAAACCGGCTTGTTCAAGCATATCCTGCCGCGCTTTTCGCTGAAAACCCAGATCAAGGTTGAAGTGGTTGCAGATGCCGAAGGTGCCGACCTTTCCCTTGGAGCGGACGGACGCGCGGTGTTTCAGGGGCAGGCACAGATTTGGCATTTGAAACGCCAACGCGAGGGGCACAAAAGCACCGAACGTTTGGCGAAATGGATGTTTTCCGATGTTGGCCTGCGCACAATCATCGGGTTTGCACCCGACGGTTCCGCACTGTTTTCCGTGCCGCCCGAAGGGGAGGAAGAGGTCGAGGATGTCACCCTCGACGGCAATGCGGTGCTGGGGCTGACGGCGTCGAAAACCAAATGCGCCCGCTGCCATGCGGTTGACGAGTCGACCCGGCTGACAACCATCGGTTCGACCCCAAGCTTTTTCGTCTTGCGGAGCCTGTCCGACTGGCAGGAACGCTTTGCGACCTTCTATGATCTCAACCCGCACCCGTCGTTTACGCAGGTTGCCGATTTGACGGACCCGTTCCCCGAAGACCGGCCGCCACCCATCGTTCCCGTCCTTATGACGATCGACGAAGTGTCGGCGATATTGGCCTATGTGTCGGGGCTGCAAGCCGCCGATCTGGGGAACCCGCTGGTGCATCAATAAACCCTTAGTGGTCCCGCCGCTTTGAAAGGTAATCCTCGGTCATGCGGGGTTTGGGGCGTTCGCCACCTTGGAACGGATTGTCCGTGGCCTGAAACTGCGCATTGACGCGACAATTGTCACACATCTGGATCATCTTGAGCGCCTCTGGGCGCTGGAACATGCTATGTGCCTCGAGCTTTTCGGTGATCTTTTCGATTGTCGATTTTACCCCGAACAACGACCCGCATTCGATACAGGCAAAGGGTTCTTCTTCGTTGATCACTTTTTGCGTTAGCGCGGCGTCGGTCAGGTCAAGCTGGGGGAGGTAGCTAATCGCGTTTTCCGGGCAGACGTGTGAACACAACCCGCATTGCAAACAGGCGTCTTCTTGGAACCGCAGTTGCGGTAGATCTGGGTTGTCGCCCAAAGCCCCGGATGGGCAGAGCGACACGCAGGATAGGCACAATGTGCAATCATCAGTGTTCACAACAACCGCGCCATAGGGGGCTTTTTCCGGCAAAGGCAAGGTTTCGGTATCCGGGTTCAAGGCGCGGGCCGCCTGACGGGTGATTTGGCGACGCGTCCCCATTGGGCGAACCGGCGTAGCCACCGGAGCAGGTGCGACCGCGCCGTAAAACGCATCGGACATGGCATCGGGGTCCGTTGTGTCCAGTAGGGTGACGCTATCGGTGCCTCCGATCGCTTCGGCCAAAGCGATCTGAACCTGCAAGGCGTCGCGATCCGTTGCCGGGCCGGGCACAAGCGTCACCGAGGCAAAGCCCGCCGCCAGTGCCGCAACCGCCTCTGCGTGGCCAAATAGGTTCAGTGCTGGAACCTCCATCGGGATCACATCAGCAGGTAGTCCGCCGCCGTGGCGGGCCGAAAGACGCACCATTTCCGCGCCATGGGCGTCGCTCACCATCAAACGGGGGGCTGTGCCGCCGGCGTCCAGATAGGCTTTGGCAAGGGTTTGAACGCGGCGCATGGTCAAATCAACGGGTGGGGCGTCATAGGTGATGGCCCCGGACGGGCAGGCCGCAGAACAGGCCCCGCAGCCCGCGCAAACCATTGGGTCAATGCTCACATGGTCTCCGGCGGGCGAAATTGCCCCCGTTGGGCACAGGTCAAGGCAATTGCTGCACCCGGTTTGCTCGGCCCGTGAATGGGCACACAAGAGCGGTTCCGCTTTGACGTAAAGAGGTTTTTCAAAGGTTCCGACCATGTGCGATGCCGCCAGAACCGAGGCGCTAACCGAAGGCGCATGGGCGGGATCGGCGCGCAGGTATCCTTCGCGTTTCTCGGGGGCGGGGAACAAGGGTGTTCCGCCGGTTAGGTCCAAGAGGATGTCACATTGGGTTTGGCCGCCATCACGCGGATCCGAAAGGTGCGCCGCACGCCCGCCGGGGTGGGGCAGTTGCAGCGCATCAATGGTCAGGTCAAATTGTCCAAACGCGCCATTGGCCTTGCGAATTTTGCCGACAACCACGTCAAAGTCACAGGTATCTGGAATGTCTTTGGCGCTATTCAAAAGAACAGTAACACTTAGAAATCCCTTAAGTTGTTCAGCCACAGGGAGAGTTACGTCTGCCGGTCCGGTGATCAGACAGAGCCCCTCTGATACCACGTCTCGGGTCTTGGCTGGCGCGGCTGGGAGCAGGGCCTCGGCCGCGAGCGCGGACATTTTGGGTAGTTTTGAAGCGGTATCCGCGCTCCATCCGGCCCGGTCCCGAAGGTCGAGCAACGGGGCCTCGGGCTGTCCCAATTCGGCGGCCAATCCCTCAAAAACCCGCGCTTCCTGGGTACAGCAAATAATTGCGTCACCGGCTTCAAGCGCGGCGGCGGCCTTGTCGATTTGGGTGGTGCAGAGCGTTGAACAGGGTTTGGACACCTCCAAACCCGTTGATTGCGAAAGCCCATCGACGTCCAATTGCATGGACCCCATACAATCACATGTAATCAGAGACTTAGGCATGTTTTCCTCACCGTAATATAGGCCGTTTCCGACCGAAAATGTTCCTCATCCGAGGCCGAGCGTAGGCATGATTCGAAGCTGGCGACAACCGATTTTGTTGCGCGATCAATCCGCGAAATCCTTGGTTGGCGCGGTGATTCGCGCTGGTGATTCGCCAAAATTGCAGGCCGTCGGAAAACATATGTTTTTTGTCGGATTAGACATTTCGTCCAGTCGGACCCTTTGTCGGGTGGGGGCCTACCCAATTTGTCCCGGAATACCAAAGAATACCGATTTGGCCCAATCAGAGCTTTGAACCGAAGGGGCTCTGACGCAAGGTTAGATCAACGGGAGGACATCTGGGTTGATCCACAATCCTAAAATGTATCGGACGATGCCGCTGGGCGTCGTGCTGCGAAAGACGCCGGGCGTAACGCGCTGGGTGCCTTGGGTGTGGAAAGCGGTTGCCGTGTTGCCCGGTGCCGGACCCGCTGATTTTCGTGAGATGCGCCGAGAAGGTGAGGCGATTGAATATCACGCCGCGACACTAACGCTCGAATTGCACGGGGCCGAGACCGAAGCCTATCTTCACGGGCTCACCGCTCAGGTGCCTTGCATCTATGTGGTGATGCGCGAAGGAGACGGCGATTGCCCGCTTGATATGTTGCTTGTCACCGCCTCCCCCTATGAGGCGCAAGATTACACCGACAGCGGCGAAGAGCTTGTTGAAAAGGTTCCTATGCCCGCCGGTCTGGTGGCTTGGGTGCGCGAGTTTGTTGAAGAATTCCACGAGGACGAAGTTTTCGTAAAGCGGCGTCGTGACAAAAAACGCACCGATTTGGTCGAAGATGGCATTGGCGATGCGCGCATCACGCAAGTCGCAGATGTGTACCGGTCGCCAACTGGCCGCAAGAAGGCGAGGTTGCAATGAGCGACGCCAAGAAAAGTGGAGACCGGGTTTCTGTCCGGTGTCGCGACCCGTCCAGCAAGTTGGATTTTTGGGCTCGCCGCAAAGCTGCAGTTGAGGCAGAAACCATTGCAGAGGTCAAAGCCGAAGAGGCTGTGGCCAAGGCCGAGGTTGAAGCGGTTCAGGCCGAAAAAACCGACGACGAGCTGCTCAAAGAGCTTGGCCTGCCTGATCCTGATACATTGGGTGAAGGGGATGATTTCAAGGCGTTTATGGGTGATGCGATCCCGGCGCGTCTGAAAACGCGGGCGTTGCGCAAGCTTTGGACGGTGAACCCGCTTTTGGCGAACGTCGACGGTCTCGTGGATTATGGCGAGGATTTCACCGACGCCGCCATGTGTGTTGAGAACATGCAAAGCGCCTATCAGGTCGGCAAGGGTATGATGGCCCATGTCGAAGAACTGGCGCGTCAGGCCGAAGAAGACGCGGTGGTTGAGATGGCGGATGACGACACCGAAGCCGAGACGGAAGAGCCGGTGATCAACCCGGTTCGCCCGCCAGAGTTAAAAGACAAAGAAGCAGTTCTGGCTTTTGCTGCGGAAGCGGTCGAAGATGAGGAGCCATATGAGCCCGTCTGGGACGATGGTGCCGAAGACGCAGCGCACGCCCCGACGCCGGGGTCGCGCCGCATGACATTCACATTTGACGACCAGAGGACAGGATGACCGCAGCCGTGGACACCACTCAGATTGCAACCGAGGATCGGCTTCGCGCTGATCTATACAATTTTCTTGGCTTGATCCTGTCGGGCCCGCCCGATGAGATGCTTTTGGCCCAAACTGCCAGCCTCAGCGGTGATGACAGTGATCTGGGGCGCGCAATCAGCACCTTGGCCAAAGTGGCCAAGATCACCAAACCCAAAGCCGTTGAGAGCGAATACAACAAGCTGTTCATCGGGTTGGGCCGGGGTGAACTGCTCCCCTATGCGTCTTATTACCTAACTGGGTTTCTCAACGAAAAGCCGCTTGCTCAGCTGCGCAAAGATATGGTCGCGCGTGGGCTAGAACGGGCGCAAAACGTGTTTGAACCCGAAGACAATATTGCCAGCCTGATGGAAATGATGGGTGCGCTGGTTGTGGGGCGTTTCGGTACGCCGGCGACGCTGGATGATCAAAAGACGTTTTTCAATCGCCATATTGGCCCTTGGGCAACGCATTTCTTTACCGATCTCGAAGGGGCCAAGAATTCGGTTTTCTATGCCTCTGTCGGCACAGTTGGCCGTGCCTTTATGGAGATCGAGGCCGAAGGATTCAGATTGAGTAGTGAGTGATTGGTTGCTGGTGGAGAGCCAGCATTTCGAGTGACGGGCAACCGTCAGAACACATCAAGGGGAGAACCCAAGATGACAAAAGAAACCAAGGCGTCCCGCCGTGATTTCTTGAAAATGGCCGGAACCACGGCGCCCGTTGCGGCGCTGGCCGTTGCGACCACAGCAGGCGAAGCCGAAGCGGCGGAACCTGATCTGGCATCGAACAAGATGCAAGATACCGCGCATACCCGCGCCTACCTTGATTCCGCCCGGTTCTAAACCGGACGTGATCACCCCGCCTTTTGGCAACTGGTTGCGTGACGCCCGACCGTCAAAAGATCATTCGTGAATACCAAGCAAGCTGGGGATCAAACCCCATGCACGCAAGGGAGAGAGAAACATGCTTAGGAAAAAGACCAACGGGGTTGCGCGACGCCCCCAGCGGACCAGTATCCTGTCTGAGGCTGCAAATGCTTCAGTAGACCGCCGTGCGTTTTTGCGCGGGTCCGGTCTTGCGATCGGTGGCCTTGCCGCGATTGCAGCCACCGGTGGTACGGTGCAGCAGGCTTCGGCCGCGACTGCGGCGACCGGCGCGGTGGAAACCAAGAAATCCATTTGTACCCACTGTTCGGTCGGTTGTACCGTTGTGGCCGAGGTATCGAATGGCGTTTGGGTTGGGCAAGAGCCCGGCTGGGACAGCCCGTTCAACCTTGGTGCGCATTGCGCCAAAGGGGCTTCTGTTCGTGAGCACGCCCATGGTGAACGCCGTCTGAAATACCCTATGAAAAAAGAGGGTGGTGAGTGGAAGCGCATCAGCTGGGAACAGGCGATCAATGAGATCGGCGACGGCATGATGAACATCCGGGAAGAAAGTGGCCCGGATAGCGTCTATTGGCTGGGTTCGGCCAAACACTCGAACGAACAAGCCTACCTGTTCCGCAAGTTTGCTGCCTATTGGGGCACCAACAACGTGGACCACCAGGCGCGTATTTGTCACTCAACCACAGTTGCCGGTGTTGCGAACACCTGGGGCTACGGTGCGATGACGAACTCGTACAACGACATCCACAATTCCAAAGCGATCTTTATCATTGGTGGTAACCCAGCCGAAGCACACCCCGTTTCGCTGCTCCACGTTTTGAAAGCAAAAGAGCAAAACAACGCTCCGTTGATCGTTTGTGACCCACGTTTTACCCGTACTGCGGCCCATGCGGATGAATATGTCCGCTTCCGTCCCGGTTCGGATGTGGCGTTGATCTGGGGTATTTTGTGGCACATCTTCGAAAACGGTTGGGAGGACAAAGAGTTCATCCGCACCCGTGTTTGGGGCATGGACCAGATCAAAGAAGAAGTGGCCAAGTGGACACCTGAAGAAGTCGAACGTGTCACTGGCACGCCCGGTTCTCAGCTTCGCCGCGTTGCCCGTACCATGGCCAACAACCGTCCCGGCACCGTGATTTGGTGTATGGGTGGTACGCAGCACACGAATGGTAACAACAACACCCGTGCGTATTGCGTGCTTCAGCTGGCGCTGGGCAACATGGGCACCTCGGGTGGTGGTACCAACATCTTCCGCGGTCACGACAACGTTCAGGGCGCAACCGACCTTGGTGTTCTGTCGCACACTTTGCCGGGCTATTATGGCCTGTCCAAAGGTGCATGGGCCCATTGGGCGCGCGTTTGGGAAGAAGACGCCGAATGGCTCGGCAATCAGTTTGCCAAGACCACCGGTGCCGACGGCAAGGAAAAGTCGCTTCAGAACCTGACCGGTATTCCGGTTTCGCGCTGGATCGACGGTGTTCTTGAAGACCCGGAAAACATGGACAACCCGGACAAAGTCCGCGCCATGGTTCTTTGGGGGCACGCGCCGAACTCGCAGACTCGTGGGCCGGAAATGAAAACGGCGATGGAAAAGCTGGACATGCTGGTCGTCATCGACCCGTATCCCACCGTTTCCGCCGTTATGCATGACCGTACCGATGGTTGTTACCTGCTACCAGCGGCGACACAGTTTGAAACGCGTGGCTCGGTCACGGCGTCAAACCGGTCGTTCCAGTGGCGTGAACAGATCATGGATCCGCTGTTTGAATCGAAGACCGACCACGAAATCATTGGTTTGTTCTCGAAGAAATTCGGCTTCCATGAGCGCCTGTTCCGCAACATCGAGCTGGAAGAAGATGGCATCACGCCAAATGTCGAAGACACGCTGCGTGAGATCAACAAAGGTATGTGGACCATTGGCTATACCGGCCAGTCGCCCGAACGTCTGAAACTGCACATGGCCAACCAGCACACGTTCGACAGAACCACGCTGCAGGCGATTGGTGGTCCGGCTGATGGCGATTACTACGGTCTGCCATGGCCTTGCTGGGGCACCGCAGAGATGGGTCACCCCGGAACGCCGAACCTCTATGATATGTCCAAGCCGGTTTCCGAGGGTGGTCTCACCTTCCGGGCGCGCTTTGGCGTTGAGCGGGATGGCGACAACCTGTTGGCCGATGGTGTCTACAGCGCGAATTCGGAAATCCAAGACGGGTATCCGGAATTCACCATGCAGATGCTGATGGACCTTGGTTGGGACGGTGATCTGACCGACGAAGAGCGCGCTTCTATCGAAGCCGTTGCCGGTGCCAAGACCAACTGGAAAACCGACCTGTCCGGCGGTATCCAGCGTGTTGCGATTGCGCATGAATGTGCGCCGTTTGGTAACGCCAAGGCCCGTGCCGTCGTGTGGACGTTCCCGGATCCGGTGCCGCTGCACCGCGAACCGCTCTACAGCCCGCGTCGCGATCTGGTTGCGGATTATCCAACCTACGAAGACCGCAAGTTCTATCGTCTGCCGACCATGTATGCGTCGATCCAGAAGAACGACTTCTCCAAAGACTTCCCAATCATTCTGACCTCTGGTCGCTTGGTTGAATACGAAGGCGGCGGTGATGAAACACGGTCGAACCCATGGCTGGCNNGAACTTCAGCAGGACATGTTCGTCGAGATCAACCCACGTGACGCCAACAACCTTGGTGTGCGCGACGGGGCTCAGGTCTGGGTCGAAGGTCCAGAAGGCGGCAAGGTCAAGGTTATGGCGATGGTCACCAACCGGGTCGGCGAAGGCGTTGCCTTTATGCCGTTCCACTTTGGTGGTCACTTCCAAGGTGCGGATTTGCGGGACAAATACCCCGATGGCGCTGATCCCTATGTATTGGGTGAAAGCACCAACACCGCGCAGACCTATGGGTATGACTCGGTCACTCAGATGCAGGAGACAAAATGTACTCTCTGCAAAATCTCAGCAGCATAAGGAGAACAGGATATGGCACGAGCTAAGTTCCTATGTGATGCCGAACGCTGCATCGAGTGTAACGCCTGCGTCACCGCATGTAAGAACGAGCACGAGGTGCCTTGGGGCATCAACCGTCGTCGCGTTGTAACCATCCAAGATGGTAACCCCGGCGAACGCTCGATCTCGGTGGCCTGTATGCATTGTTCCGATGCGCCTTGTATGGCGGTGTGTCCGGTCGACTGCTTCTATCAAAACGAAGAAGGCGTGGTCCTGCACTCCAAGGATCTTTGCATTGGGTGTGGTTATTGCTTCTACGCGTGTCCGTTTGGCGCGCCGCAATACCCACAGGCTGGTAACTTTGGATCCCGTGGCAAGATGGACAAATGTACCTTCTGCGCCGGTGGCCCCGAGGAAAACCACTCGACCGCAGAGTTTGCCAAATACGGTCGTAACCGTATTGCCGAAGGCAAACTGCCGATTTGTGCAGAAATGTGTTCCACCAAGGCCCTGTTGGCGGGTGACGGCGACATCGTGTCGGCGATCTACCGTGAACGTGTGGTTGCTCGCGGCTTCGGCTCGGGCGCTTGGGGTTGGGGCACTGCCTACGACCAAAAGGGCGGCTGACGCTCTGGATGGGCGGGGGTATCCCCGCCCTATCTCCAATCAGCAGGGCGGCCCTTTTTCCCTCGGGCTGGCCTGCACCTCATTCGAATTCTAGATCTCCAAGGAGGGTGACACATGCTGCGCATGGCACTCGCACTTGTCTTTTCACTGCTGCTGACAAGCGTCGCGCAGGCTGAAGATGTGACCGCAACACCAGCCCCTGATCGCGCCGCGACCGGTGGCGCTCAGACGCTCGAAGACATCATGGCCCGCCAGCGTGGCGAAACGGTTGATGATGCGTTTCGGCGCGACAATGTTGGCGACCCCACCGCAGACCCCGGCGCGGCCCAGCTCGCCCCTCTTGGTGGTGCATCAGACCCGGAACTGTGGCGCGCGCTGCGCTATGGTTCGGCTGACCTGACAACCTCGGCCCGCAGCGGTGGTTCGGCCATGTTGGTCCAGGACGGCGGCATGTGGTGGCTAACCTTCCGCGAAGGCCCGCTGGCCACATATGGCGGCTGGCTTTTGCTGGGGACCATTGGCGCACTGATTTTGTTCTATCTGTTGCGCGGCAAAATTGGCATTGATGAGCCGATGACCGGCCGCACTGTTACCCGTTTCAAATTCATCGAACGCATGGCGCATTGGATTTTGGGCGGGTCATTCATCCTATTGGGCCTGACCGGGTTGTTTGTCTTGTTTGGACGAAACTTCATTGCGCCCTATCTTGGGCATGAGTTCAACTCGACCCTGCTCACCGTGTCAAAACTGATCCACAACAACGTGGCTTGGGCCTTTATCCTTGGGCTGGTCATGGTGTTCTTTATGTGGGTTTGGCACAATATTCCCGACCGCACAGACATCAAATGGTTCGCCCAATTCGGCGGTATCATTGGCAAAAACCACCCCCCAGCCAAGAAATTCAATGGGGGTCAAAAGATCATCTTTTGGTCGGTTATCTTATTTGGTGGCTCGATTGCCTTGTCCGGCGTGTCGTTGCTGTTCCCTTACGAACTGCCGCTGATGGCGAAAACTTTTGTTTTGTTAAACGACATTGGCGCGCCGGATTGGGTGGGTATCGCCCCCTTGCCGACCGAATTGTCGCCGCAAGAGGAAATGCAATACACCCAGCTTTGGCACGCGATTATGGCCTTTGTCCTTATGGCGATTGTGTTGGCGCATATTTATATCGGCTCGGTCGGTATGGACGGCGCGGCGGATGCGATGACCACGGGCGAAGTCGACGAAGCATGGGCGCATCAGCACCACTCGATTTGGCTTGATGAGGTGCTTGTTGCCGAAGGGCGCGAGCCGCGTGACGCCAAACCCAAAGACACCACTCCCGCTACTCCGGCGGAATAATGCGAGGTCTTGCGCCGCTCATAAGCTTGGCCGCCCTATGGGTAATGCCGGCCGTGGCGCAAGATTTTACCACGCTCAAAGGGCACGGAGGCCCGATCATGGATATCGCCGTCGCCCCGGATGGGACGGTGGTCACCGCTAGTTTTGATAACTCGGTTGGGGTGTGGGACGGACGAGTGCCGACATGGTTGGAAGGGCATGACGCGGCGGTCGTGGCGGTTGCCAGCCCTGAACCGCGAGTGGTTGTATCCGGTGGAGATGATTTTCGAGTGTTGCTTAACCTTCTAGACCAGACTGACCCAATCAAAGTGACCGAGCACAAAGGCAAGGTCAGTGACATTGCTTTTGATACCGAAACCAACAGGATCGCCACCGCCAGCTGGGATGGCACAATTCACTTGCTAAGTCGGGTGAAGGTCCTGCGCAAAGCCGGAGGACCCCTCATTGAGCTACAGCCCGAGATTTTGGCAGGTCATGCGACGGGCGTAAATGCCGTGGCTTTTGCTCCCTCGGGGGGGCTTTTCTCTGCGTCATCTGATGGAACAGTTCGGGTGTGGGAGGGGCGGACCAACGCCCTCACTAGTCGACCCATCGTCAAACACGGCTTTGGTATCAATAAACTGATCGTCACCGACGACTGGCTTGCCTATGGCGCTGTGGACGGTGGAACTCGGATTGTTCACCCGGAAACTGGTGACCAGATTTCCGACTTCACCCTTGATCGCCGCCCAATCCTGTCGATGGCCTATCACGCTGACACCCATCAGCTCGCTGTTGGGGACGGGCAGGGCTATATCATGATGATCGACACCGCCGAATGGCGCATCACGCGAGATTTCCGGGCAACGCGCAACGGTCCGGTTTGGGCGCTTGCCTTTTCCAATGATGGCAAAACCATCTGGGCCGGGGGGCTGGATGATGTTGCCTATGGATGGCCAGTTGACAGCCTTGATGAATATGATCCGGCCATAAGCGGCGAACGCAGCTTCCTGCAGGACGCTGACACCATGCCCAACGGTGAACGGCAATTCATGCGCAAATGTTCGATCTGTCATGCACTTGAACCCGGCCCCTCACGCAAAGCTGGCCCAACGATGCACGGTGTTTTCGGGCGTCGCGCCGGGACCGTGCCGGGGTACTCCTATTCCGACACCTTGGATGGATCGCCGATCATCTGGGATGAAACCACCATTGACGCCCTATTTGATCAGGGGCCTGACCACTATATTCCGGGTAGCAAAATGCCCATGCAGGTGATCGCGAAGCCGCAAGATCGCGCCGATCTGATCACCTTTCTCAAAGACAATACAAGCCAAGGAGACTAACCCAATGAAAGCCATGTGGGCCGGGTTCGCCGCAACCATCATCATCGGCATCGCCGCCAATTTCATTCTCGCAGAGATAGGCTTTTCCGCCGAAGAGCGCTATTCCGGTGCCAGTGTCCGATTGAACTGAGGTACATGTGGCAGACGAATACGGGAGCAGCCTAAAGGGCGCGTCGATCCTTGTGTTGGACGACGAACCGGGCATGCGCAATTTCCTAACCAAAATCTTGGAACCCCGCTGTAAACGGGTGGAACAAGCCGGATCACCGGACGAAGCGACGGCCATGTTGGACCGGGCGCATTTTGATTTGGTCATCCTCGACAATATCATGCCGGGAAAAACCGGGCTGGAATGGGTTGTCGAGCAAAGTCGCCTTGGCTTGTTTGCCGATACGATCCTGATCACGGCCTATGCCGATCTCGAAACGGCGATTACGGCGTTGCGGGCCGGGGTGTCGGACTTTGTGTTGAAACCGTTTCGCGCCAACCAGATTTTGAATGCGGTATCACGCACATTGGACCGCAAGTATTTGCAACGTGACAACACGCTTTTGCGTCATGAATTGTCGTCGGACAATGCCCGTGGTCAGCTTCTAGGCACGTCCGATGCCTTGGCCGATGTGCGGGCGATGTTGCACAAGCTCGCCCCGCTGCCGACGCCGGTTTTGTTCACCGGGGCCAGTGGGACGGGCAAAGAGGTTGCCGCGCGCACCCTGCATCAACTGTCGGATCGGGCCGAAAAGCCCTTTGTCGCCGTAAATTGCGCGGCCTTGGCCCCGGATCGCATTTCACAGGAATTGTTTGGCGTGGTCGAAGGCGCGGATCAGCGCAAAGCCGGTTTGTTTTTGCTCGCTGATGGCGGGACTTTGTTCTTGGACGAAGTGGCCCAAATGACCGAACCTTTGCAAGCGGCCTTGCTCCGGGTCTTGGAGGATCAACGGGTGCGGCCGGTTGGTGGCGAACGTGACATTCCGCTGAACTTACGCCTGTGTTTTGCTACCAATGCCAATTTGGATCGTGCGGTCGAGGAGGGCAAGTTTCGCCCGGATCTCTATCATCGGATCAATATCGTGAATATCGACATGCCGCTTCTCAAGGACCGGTCAGAGGATATTGTCGAACTCGCCAGCCTATTCATGACGCATTTTTCCATGGCTCTGGGCATGCCGGTGTTGGAATTGGATGATGAAACCCTTTTGAAACTGCGCCGCTATGATTGGCCCGGCAATGTGCGCGAGCTGCGCAATTTGATCGAACGTTCGGTCATTCTGGGTGAGTTCCCGGATGAGTTTTCTGGCAACGGCCAAGTGACCGGCGCGCAAGCAAAGGAGACGCTGGATTTTGTCATGCAGCGTCATATCCTGCATGTGCTTGATCAATGCGACGGCAACCGGGCCGAAGCGGCGCGCCGTTTGGGCGTTTCGCGCAAAACCATTGATCGCAAATGCGCCGCATGGGGGGAATGATCTAAGCGGCCGGAAGCCAGACGGAAAATTCGGCACCGCGATCCGTATTGCGGGCCGAGATGATACCACCCGAGCGTTGGATCAGGGTTTGGCTTATCGACAGGCCAAGCCCGGTGCCCTCGGCCTGTTTGGTGGTAAAAAACGGATCGAACACCGAATTGAGCTTGTCCTCGGGAACACCGGGTCCGGTGTCGCTGATGGAAAGCTCAGCGCCGTCAACGCCGTCACGTTGTTTGCTGGAGAGAGTGATGGCTAGCTCGCCTCGATCGCCCATGGCTTGAACTGCGTTGACGATCAAATTGATAACAACCTGCTGCATTTCGCCGGGGTCTACTTTGACGGCCGGGGCATCACCAAGGTCTACCGCGATTGAAATATGGCGACGGCTGATCAGGTGATCGACCAAAACCAAACAGTCCGACACAACCGGGTGCATCTTGGTGGTTTCTTCATAGCCCGAAAACTCACCCGGGCGTGCGAATTGCAGAAGTTTGCCAACAATCGCATCAATGCGTGAGACTTGCTGATCGACCAAATCCAGTTCGGTTTTAACATCCTTGGCGTGTTCGCCCAGTGTTTCGCGCATCACGTCCACGTTGCCCTGAATCACCGCAACCGGGTTGTTGATTTCATGGGCGACACCGGCGGTGATTTCACCGATCGAAGCCAGCTTTTCCGACATCACCAACTGTTTAAATGTCTGTTCGAGTTTGGCATTGGCATCGCGCAGTTCCGAGGTGCGTTGGTCAACCCGTTGGTTCAACTCGTCTGCCCAAGCGCGCAGTTTTTGATCGCGGTCTTGGACCTGATTGAGCAAGCTGTCCAAATGCGCTGCCACTTGCCCGATCTCATCCTTGGTGCCGATATTGCCATTTCTGGCCGATAGATCGCCCTTCTCCACTTTACGCATGGTCGAACTCATCCGTTCCAGCGGTGCAAAAATCCCCTTGGCGAGCCAAAGAAACAAAGGACCCGATAGGGCCAAAACTGCGCCAAAGGCGACCATCATCCAAAGGTAGGCGGATCGTTTCGCCGCTGTGAAGGGGGCTTCGAGAAACCCGACGTAAAGCATCCCGACGCGTCGTCCAAAGCTATCGGTAAGCGGCAGATAGCCGGAAATATACCAATCATTGACCACAAAAGCCCGCGCCAGCCATGTCTGGCCCTGTTCCAACACCTTGCTGCGCACCGCGCCGGAAACGCGGGTTCCAAGCGCACGCACATCTTCGAACAGGCGGACATTGGTGGACACGCGCACATCATCAAGAAACAAGGTGGCGGTGCCCTGACGTTCGCCGCCAGTGATGGCGTTTAGATAGACCAACGCGTTGATTGTATCAATAAATTGCAGGTTGCGGTTCAACAGAACACCACCGACCAATACGCCGTTGTGACCGGGGATCATTACCGGCGAGGCGGCGTGCACCACCATGCCGCGATCTTCGATGGTGCGAGAGGTTGGGCTGGCGGCTTCGGTGTCAATTAGGTCAATCCGCGCCTGCGCGGCCAAGTCATCTGACAACTCTTCGAGATCGGTGGTCGAGAAAATGTCGATCTGTGTATTGGCCATACCGTTTAACGCCGTACGGATCACCGGCCATTTTCTGGCGGCGGTTTCGGCGTCGCCGCGCGGAATGAAATAGAGGAAATCGAGCTCAAAAGCGTCACGTTTGGTGCTAAAATACGCGTTTTGTGCTGTGACTGGACGATCTAGAAGGCTTGAAAATTCGGTCGATTCCGCCACCCCTAATAGGTCGGTGCCGGTTTCGGTCATCAAGCGCGCCAAATATTGTTCTGCGATGCGCAAATCGCTTTCGACATTGGCGATCAGAACCTTGTCGTAATCCGCGCTCCACCGGGTCATGCCCAATAGCAAAAGCAAGGGCATGAGCACGATCAATGGCAACAGGGCCAAGATCAACAGGCGCAAACGAACAGTAGACATCAAGGCTCCGGTCATGGATTACCGGCCAGCCTATCGGTGCAAGGGTGTTGGCGCAAATGCGACTTTGTCACTTAAGGAGCCGTCCGTCTATTCAGACGCTTCAACGGCCTCTTCTTCGGGTTCTGCGGCGGCGGGTTTGCCGGTTAGGGCGCCATTGACCCAATCGCCGTTGGCCTCTTCGCCGGTGGCATAGCGCATGGTGCCAATCCCTTGGCGTTTGCCGTTCTTGAACATGCCGGTGTAGACGTCGCCATTGGCGTAGGTTGCGATGCCTTCACCGCTAATCTCACCGCGTTCCCAGTTGCCGTCATAGACAAACCCACCGGCCATGTTAATCACACCTTGGCCATGGCGTTGACCATCGCGGAACTGCCCTTCGTACAAGGTGCCATCTGGGTAGGTGGCTTTGCCTTCGCCGTGACGTTGGCCGTCTTTCCAACCGCCCTCATAACGATAGCCGTCAGGGTAGGTCATGATGCCAAAGCCGTTATTACGGGCGTTGGACCATTCGCCGGTATAAACCAAGCCATTGATATATGTGGCCACGCCACGTCCGTCGATCACGCCTTCTTTCCAGTCGCCGTCATAGGTCGATCCATCAGGATAGGTGATCTTGCCCTTACCATTGGCAAGGTCACCCTTGAACGCGCCTTCATAAACCGAGCCATCGGGGTAGGTAACTTTGCCCTGGCCTTCGATCTGGCCTGACACCCAGTTGCCTTCGTATTTGTAGCCGTCCTTGCCAACAAAGGTGCCCTGACCATGGCGTTGGTCATTGTTGAACTCGCCTTCATAAGTGTCTTCATTGGCATAGGTGACTTTGCCCGCACCCTCGCGACGGCCATCAACCAACTGCCCTTCGTAAATATCGCCGTTGGGCTGGACCAGCTTGCCCGATCCGTCGATCTGACCATCGCGCCAAGTGCCCTCATAGATCAAACCATCGGGCATGGTTAGTTTGCCCTGACCTTCGCGTTCGCCATCGGCAACGCGGCCATCGTAAACGGAACTGTCGGGATAGGTGATTTTGGCGCCACCTTCTTTGACGCCGTTCACCCAATCACCATCGTAAAGGTACCCATTGGGCGAGGTCATGATGCCCTTGCCGTGGTGCAGCGCGTTGCGGAACGACCCTTCGTAGCGCACGCCATTGGCATAGATCGCCACGCCGTTGCCGGTGATCTTACCGTCGCGCCAAGTGCCCTCATAGGTGCCGCCATCAGCAAAAGTGATCTTGCCAACACCTTCGGGTTTGCCCTTGGCGAACTTACCCTCGTAGACCGACCCGTTAGGAAAGCGCGCGATGCCATCGCCCTTGATTTCCCCTTCGAACCAATCGCCGTTGTATTCATAGCCATTGGGCAATCGATAGGTGCCGGTGCCGTGTTGCAACCCGTCTTGGAACGTGCCGACATATTCGCCGCCGTCGTCATATTGTTTGGTGACAACCTCTGTGTCCTGCGCGCTGACTGGCCCGGCCAGCGTTAGCGCGGCGACAAAAAGGGTGATGATACCTGCGGTCTTCATGCTCGTCCCGTCCCCATTGCGGGTGTTCCAATTGGCCAAAACGTAACCAAGGCGGGGCTTAGGGGCAATCTCTTTTGCCCATTACGCTTTTCCTCCGGCGTGCATCTGCTATTTCAAGGGTGAAACGCGAAGAATAAGGGCAGGCCCGATGAGTGATCGTTTTCGTCTGACGTTGGCACAGTTGAACCCGACAGTGGGTGATTTGCACGGCAATGCCGCTAAGGCACGCGATGCCTGGGAACAGGGCAAAGCAGCCGGCGCCGACATGGTGGCGCTGCCTGAAATGTTCATTACCGGCTATAATGCACAGGATTTGGTGATGAAGCCGGCCTTTCACGCCGAGGCCATTCAGGTTGTTGAACAATTGGCGATTGACTGCGCCGATGGTCCGACACTGGCGATTGGCGGCCCTTGGGTCGAGGGAACCGAGCTTTTCAACGCGTATCACATTTGCACCGGTGGCAAGATTGTGCGCACGGTTCTGAAACATCACCTGCCGAATGAAACCGTGTTTGACGAAAAGCGGATTTTTGACAGCGGGCCGTTGTCTGGCCCCTATAGCGTCGGTGATGTGCGGATCGGCTCGCCGATTTGCGAAGATGCCTGGCACTCGGATGTCGCCGAAACGCTCGAAGAAACCGGGGCGGAGTTTCTTTTGGTCCCCAACGGATCGCCTTATTACCGCAACAAATTCGAAACCCGGTTGAACCACATGGTGGCCCGGGTCGTCGAAACGGAACTCCCTTTGGTCTATCTGAATATGACCGGTGGGCAGGATGATCAGGTGTTTGACGGCGGAACCTTTGTGTTGAACCCCGGCGGCAAGATCGTTTTGCAATTGCCGGTGTTCGATGAGGTCATCGCTCAAGTTGATTTCGAACGCGGCCCGGATGGGTGGCGTGCGCTTGATGGTCCGTTCACCAAACATCCCGACGCGTGGGAGCAAGATTACCGCGTGATGGTCGAATCCCTGCGGGACTATTTGTACAAAACGGGCTTCAAAAAGGTCTTATTGGGTCTGTCAGGCGGGATCGATTCCGCCATCGTTGCAACCATCGCGGTCGATGCTTTGGGGGCGGAAAATGTGCGCTGTGTCATGTTGCCTTCGGAATATACTTCGTCTGACTCCTTGGATGACGCCAAAGCCTTGGCCGAGAATCTGGGATGTCGCTACGACTTTGTCCCGATCGCCGAAGGCCGTGCCGCGATCACCAACACGCTGGCCCCGCTTTTCGAAGGCACCGAAGCCGATCTGACAGAAGAAAACATTCAGTCCCGTTTGCGCGGGCTTTTGTTGATGGCGCTGTCGAACAAGTTTGGCGAAATGCTTTTGACGACCGGCAACAAATCCGAAGTCGCAGTCGGCTATGCGACGATCTACGGTGACATGGCGGGCGGCTATAACCCTATCAAAGATATGTATAAAACCCGTGTGTTTGATCAATGCCGCTGGCGCAATGAAAACCACCGGGATTGGATGAAGGGGCCGTCCGGCGCAGTGATTCCGGATCGGATCATCACCAAACCCCCCTCGGCCGAGCTTCGCGATGATCAAAAGGACAGCGATAGCCTACCGGATTATCCGGTGCTTGATGCGATCCTTGAGATACTGGTCGACAAAGAAGGGTCAATCGCCGATTGCGTCGCCGCTGGTTATGACCGGGCGGATGCCAAAAAGGTCGAGCACTTGCTCTATATTAGCGAATACAAACGCTTCCAATCCGCACCCGGTCCGCGCCTTACACCCCGGGCGTTTTGGTTGGATCGCCGTTACCCGATTGTGAATCGTTGGCGCGACAATTCCTGACTTTGTCATTGGGGTCGCCTCGAATCTGGCCGATAAAACGGGAACTGATCGGGCAATTGAAAAAACATTGTTTGGTCGGTTAGAAATCGACTTGCACCCCCCTAGACCTTTCCGTTAAACGGGTCGACGGAGAGGTGGCCGAGTGGTCGAAGGCGCACGCCTGGAAAGTGTGTAGGCGGGAGACCGTCTCGAGGGTTCGAATCCCTTCCTCTCCGCCAGACACCCCAATGAAATATGGGCTTTTCGCGATTTTCGATTGTTTGCGTGCCAAAATGCTTCCCAAACCTGAAGGTGGTTGGAATTTGGCCGTTCTGTGGGGGGTGTGAAAGCCTGCCGGTCGAATAATCCGGGGCTTTGCGCTGGGCGGTCAATATCTGCGCCCGTCTGTCTGTCTGTCTGAAATTCGATCTGGGAAAAAGTAAGCCCGCCATTACAGCGGGCCTGTGGTCAGTCTGTGGGGTGGTCGCTGGTTTTCAGTGGCGTCAATCTCTCGGGGTCGGCCTCAATAAAGGTCGCAAACATCAGGGTTGGCCCTACCAGAAGGAAGGCGAGAAGGATTCGGTTGAGCACGTTTTTCATCAGTCGATCCCTTCGCTATTCTCATGTGGCAGGCAAAGATTGCCCAAAACCATATTGGTTTCGCTATCCGCCATGCAGGCTTTTTCGAATTGTTCTTCTGTCTCATGGCAAATTCCCTTGTAGAGGATACCCTTCTGAGACTGGCATTGGTTCCGCAGGTGATGCTCTAGCTGGCCTTTGACCATTTCGGTAATTTCCCTACCGAACCTGCTATCCTGAACCCTTACCTCCCACGACACATGAGCGCGCATCAAAAGGTGAGAGGAGATCAACGCCGCCAAAATCGCGAGAAATAGTTGGTTGTTAGTCATTGGATTGTCTCCGGGGAAGTTAGCTGTGGTCACGGGCGACATTGGCAACGCCCGCGACATTCTTTCAGGGGGAAAGGTCAGAACCTTTCGTCAGCGATCCTACGGCAGACCACTTGCGTCACGGCAGGTATGTCATTCGTCACGGTCAGGTGGTTGATCATATGCACAAGCACAGTCCCCAGCGCAAAGTTAGGCTCCGGCCCGTCCATGCTATTCATCAGTTCTGTGAGCGCGTCATGCATCTGCGTGATGAACTCGGGCGGCTCAACCCCGGCCCAATCGCATTCCCGCTTTAAGGAGGTGATACTTTCCAGCATGGGGGCATATGCGACGAAGTTTGATAGCCGTGTCGCCATGAGATGCCCATTTTGACACCAATCATATCCTCTCAACGGAATCGCTTTTTAGGCATTGGTTGGGAAAGCGCAAATTGCTGTGACGCGGATGGTTCCCAACTATTGGGCGAGCCATTTCTGTAGGGAGCCCTGCGCTCTTTATTCGGCGTTTTTCATACGACTATGGTTCCCCAAAATCGGACGCATTATGATTGGGGTAAGATACATTGGAAACTGGTAGCATCCTAGGAACAAAAGGAATTCATCCGTTTGGGTGGCTGACGACGCGACAAGGAAAAGCGCCACATTGCGGTTTCCAGCGACCAAAGCCATGGGGGCTGCGCTGTGTTCGTTTCCAAATCGGCGCAAGCCCGCATAGGCCACAACTTGCAAGCCGAGATTGGCCACCATTGCGACAAGAAACCATTTTGCGAGCGACCAAGGGGCGGCCGACAAGGCGGGGGCGACCGCGCTCATCAGGCCGATGACAATGACGACCAAAGCAAGCGATGTTAGCCCATCAAGCGCTTGGAGTTCATGCGGACCGATGTTCGGCCAAAACAGGGCGCGCAGCGTAAAAGCCACGGCAATGGTTGCGCTGATAGACAGACCAAGACGCAAGGCCGCGTAGACCGCTTCGGATAAGTTTCCAAGCGCCGGTGAAACCCAAAAGATAGGTATGATTGTCAGCGGTAGGATCAAGGTGCCCAGAATGAGGAGACGAAAGCCAGACTCGGGGGCTTGGCCAAGGAGCACCGACATGTTCGGGCTCGCCGTTACAGACGGAGCCGAGAGCATGAGCGTCAAGGCTATGGCAACGGGACTTTGGGCAAGGCCAAAGAGCGCAAACATTGCGATGCATATCAGCGGCATTGCCAATTGATAGACCAGCACAACCCCAAGCGTGTTGCGAATCTGGGAGAGCCCGTCCAATGCAGACGGCAGGCCCACACGAAAGGCCGTCAGAAACAGCAACAGCAGCACCAGTTCGCTAAGCCATGGCCTTAGGGCCGACGCGACGCTGGGCAAGACAAGCCCAGCGACAAGCCCCACGACAAGGACAAAGCGCCCATAGCGCGCAATGCCCCCAAGCGCGCCAAGCATGCTGATTTAGCCTCCTGGCCCTTGGCGAATGTTATCGGGCAGCCAAGTTGCCAGTTCGGGCCAGATCACCAGAATGACCACCATGAGCAGCATCAGGCCTACCATCGGAATCGCCGTTTTGGCGATGTATCCGATGTCATGGCGGGTCATCCCTTGAAGGACAAAAAGGTTGAACCCGATGGGCGGCGTGACCTGTGCGGTTTCGATCACGACCACAAGGAAGATCCCAAACCAGATCACATCAATGCCAGCGGCGCGGATCATAGGTTCGACAATTGCCATGGTCAGAACCACCGATGACAGCCCGTCCATGAACATCCCGAGGATCAGGTAGAACACCGTCAACACAGCGATCAGGGCCACCGGCGACAGGTTATAGCTTTCGATCAGTTCCGCGAGCGCCCGCGGCAGGCCGGTAAAGCCCATGGACAGCGACAAGAACGCAGCGCCCATAAGAATGAAGGCGATCATCGCCGAGGTTTTCGTCGCGCCCATCAGGCTGTCTTGGAAGGTTTTCCAATCAAGCGAACCCTGCATAAATGAGAGCAAAAGCGCCCCAACAACGCCAACCGCTGCGGCCTCGGTGGCTGTGGCATAGCCAAGATACATTGACCCGATCACCACAAAGACCAACCCAAACAGCGGTAGCAAAAACCGGCTTTCCGAGAGACGTTTTGCCATTGGCATCGGGGGTTCCGGCTCTGGTCTCTGATCTTTGTAAACAAAGTGCCAGGCCATGATGTAGAGCATGAAAAGCCCCGCCAAAACGAGACCGGGAAAGACACCCGCCATGAAAAGCTTGGTGATGCTTTCGTTGATGGTTACGCCGTAGACGATCAGTGTTAGCGAGGGTGGGATCATCAGGCCGAGCGTTGCGGCCCCTGCCAATGTGCCGATGATCATATACTCGGGATAGCCACGTTTGCGCAGCTCAGGGATCGACATTTTGCCGACCATATTCAGGGTTGCAGCGGATGAACCGGACACCGCCGCGAAGATGGTGCAGCCTGCGATATTGGTGTGTAACAATCCACCGGGCAGAAAACGCATCCATGGCGCAAGGCCGCGGAACATATCTTGGGATAATCGGGTTCGATACAAGATTTCGCCCATCCAGATGAAAAGCGGCAAGGCGGTGAGGGTCCAGCTTGATGCGCCTGTCCAGATTGTGGTGATCATCGCATCCCCGGCGGGGCGCGATGTGAACAGCTCCATGCCAACCCATGCCACCCCCATCAGAGCAAGCCCGATCCAAACGGAGCCGCCTAAAAGCGCGAAAAGGACAAAGAGAAAAATCGCTGTGGCGTAAAGTTCGCTCATTCCAGAACCTCCCCGTGAATTTGACTTTCACGATGCGCGAGAAGCCGTGTGAGATAATCCCAGATTGCGATTGCCAAAAGCACGGTGCCAATCGACATCGGCAACTGAGGCAACCAGACGGGGGTATAGACCCAGTCGGAGCCTGTCTTGGCCCACATCTCTCCCCATTTTGAGGGCGAATTTGCGAACATGGCGAAGAAGGTCAGCAGCCATTCGGGGGTGAAATCCTGACCTTGGGTGCGATCATTCAGCATTTCTGACATGATGTTGGTTTTGATCGCGTAGCGCGCAAAATAGGTGGCGGTGGTGGCCGCAATGAACATCGCCACCGCATCAAGCCAAAACTCGGTGTGTCTATTGAGATTTAGCAACACGGATACGCGGATATGCCCCCCTTGCGTCAAAGTGTACGCCAGCGCGAAAAAGGATGTCGCGGCCATGGAATAGCCAGCATATTCGGTTGACCCGGGGAAGGTGAGGTTGGACCAACGAGCAATCATTTGCCCGATAATCAACAGCAAGATCAGCACCATAAAGCAGGCGGCAAGCACACCGGCCGCCTTGTAGATTTTATCGAGAACCCTCCAGACAGGTGACAGAAGCGCGACGGCTTTTGGACCCTGCCAAAGACAAAAAAGCGCTAACAACGCTGGAAACACAAAGAGCCAGACCCACAAGGGAAGCCCTAAAAATGGTTGCCAATCTCGCATGGAAACTCCCCTGAATTCAGTTTGGTAGCGGCCCCAAGTCTGTGTGAGGCCGCCGCCATTGGCCTTAGTTGGCTTTGTAGGCATCAAGGATAGCCTGGCCATCCTCACCCACATCTGCCAGCCAATCAGCTGTCATTTTCGCGCCAATGGCTTCAAGCTCAGCAAGGAAATCAGCGCCCGCGTCTTCGACCTTCATGCCGTTGGCTTCGAGCTGTTCGAAATACCAGTTGGCAAGTTCTGCTGACTTGGCTGCGCAGGCCGCGCCGGTTTCATCGGCGGCTTTCTGGACGTTGGCCTGCATGTCTGCGCTCAGGCCTTCCCAGATGCCTTTGTTGACCATGACATAGTTGCGCGGAAGCCAGGCGTTGACCTTGTAATAGTGGGTCAGTGTTTCCCAGACCTTGCGGTCATAGCCTGTTGAGCCTGACGAAATGAACGACTCTGCGACGCCTGTGGCCAAGGCTTGGCTAAGCTCAGCGGCCTCGACTTGAACTGGGATCATTCCAAGCTCTTCGGCAAAGGTTGCCGTCGCCGTATTGTAAGAGCGGAACTTCACACCTTGGGTGTCCTCAGATGAATTGACTTCTTTTTTGAAATAGAAGCCTTGACCGGGCCAAGGGCAGGTATAAAGCGCCACGAGGTTGAGATCGGACAGCTGTGCATTCACTTTGTCTTTGGCCGCAGCCCAAAGCTTGTCATTGTCTTCATAGGTGGTCGCAATAAAGGGCAGGTTGTCCCATCCCAAAAGCGGAGCTTCGTTGGCGTGCGCCGACATGAAACGTTCCCCAATTGGCGCTTGACCCGTTTGAACCGCGCGCTTGATCTCGCCGCCCTTAAAGAGCGAGCCACCGGGATGCACCGTGATATCAATCTCGCCACCGGTGTATTCGCGGACTTTGTCAGCAAAAACCACACCCAGTTCGGAATGAAAATTGGTTGCTGCATATGCCATGGGCATGTCCCATTGCTCGGCAGACGCGGTGGACCCCGCGATCGCCAGCGCGACAGTCATAGCGGTCGTGCTCAATGTCTTGCTAAGTGGTTTCATCGTTCTCTCCCTGAGTTATTGTTGTTGATCTTGGTTATTTGCCCCCAGCAAAGCGCATCGGCTCAAAGGGGCGAATGTCATTGTTCGTATGGTTTCCAGAAATAATGTCTGCGACAAGGCGACCAGTTTTAGGCCCACCCGTCAAGCCGATGTGGTGATGGCCAAAAGCCGTGAAAACACCGGTGTCGTGTAGCTCACCAATCAAGGGGAGGCTGTCGGACGGTGCCGGGCGATACCCGAGCCATTCTTCGTCACTTTCGTATGTCAGATCGGGAAACATCTCTTGCGCTTTGCGGCGCAGAAGTTTCAGCGGCGCTTTTGAGGGCGTCTCACTTAACCCGCCAAACTCAACCACACCGGCACATCGCACGCCGTGGTCCATCGGAGTGGCAACAAATTTCCCAGCCGTCAGCATCATTGGATTGTTGGGTTTAAGGTTGGGGTCTTTGAACACGATGTGATAGCCGCGCTCCGCCTCAAGCGGCACAGTCAACCCAAGTTTTTGCATTAGCGGCTTGGACCAAACCCCGGATGATACGACGGCTTTGTCGCAGTGAATGCGACCAATGTGGGTGTCTACCGCGCTAACTTGTCCGCCACTCAGTTCGAAATCTTTGACGTCGGCCTGAACGAACTTGCCGCCGATCTCTTCGAATAGAACGACAAGGTCACCAACGTAAGAACCGGGATTGAGAATGAAACCATGGTTTTTGAGCACAGCCAAAAGTTGGGTTGCGGGGCCAAGGATCGGCTCGGCATCCTGAACAGCCTGTCCTTCAATGAACGTGGGTTCAAACCCGGCTTCCTTTCGCAGTTGCCACGCGAAGGCATCGGCGTCAAAGGCGCGACGGTCGGGGTAGGCGAAACTATAGTCACTTTCTTGTACCCATTTGGCAGCCTTGGTGCCGGTCGTCAAAGCCTGATGCTGTTCAAGGCTGTCCCCCACGATCGTTGTCAGCCCTTGGCTAATCCGGCGGGTGTCGCCTTCGTTCGCATGTGACATGTATTTGATCAGCCACGGCACGAGTTTGGGCACATAGCCCCAGCGCATGAAAAGCGGGAAGTTCGGGTTGGCCAAATACGCTGGGCTTTTTTTGAGAAGGCCCGGACCGGTGACCGGCACGACGGAGCAGCTCGCCAGAATGCCACCGTTTCCGTAAGAGGCCCCCATCCCAGGCGCGCCTTTGTCAATCAGCGTCACATCATATCCCGCGCGGCGCAGCCATATGGCGGATGATGCGCCGACAATCCCGGCCCCGATGACAACAATATGCTCTGAAGGCATTAAGCGACTTTCTTTTGAGGTTGAAAGAGAGTTTGGCAGCCACATGGCATCATTTCCAATACTAAATTCTAGCAATGACATTATAAAAAGTGATACACTACGGAATGCGACTTCAGTTCCGACAGCTTCAGGCGTTTCATGCCATCATCGAGACGGGCACCGTTACCGGCGCTGCCGAGTCCTTGGGAATTTCTCAGCCCGGAATATCAAACCTTCTTGCCCAACTAGAACGCCAAACGGGGCTTGAGCTTTTCGAACGTTTGCATGGTCGGCTTGTCCCGACACCAGAGGCCGAGTTGATGTACCGAGAGATTGATACCGTGGTGCGCGGTCTTGATCACGTCACGCAGACCGTTGTTGATTTGCAAAACAAGCAAGCGGGGCAACTTCAAATCGCCTCACAACACTCTATGTCGTTCGGTTTTGTGCCCAAGCTTATCGCCGAGTTTGCGAAAGCCAGACCTGACATGAATATCTCGTTTCAGTCGCAGTACAGTTCGAAGATTCAGGAATGGGTATTGTCGGGTCTTTTTGAGATTGGCATATGCGAAATGCCGATGCTGTATGACACGCTGCAATACTACCCTCTGCATGTGGAAACGCGTATTGCGTTGCACAAGGATAATCCGCTTGGGCAACACGACGTGCTTACGCCTGAGCGTCTCAAAGACGAGCCGTTGCTCGTGATGGGGCCAGATCACATCACACAGCGACGACTACGCGAAGCGTTTGAAAAATCCAACATCCCGATGAAATCTCGGGTGCACTCCCATCTGTTCAAAAACCTACTGGCCTTTGTAAAAGAAGGTATGGGGGTTGCGCTACTTGACCGCTTTGGATTGGAGTTCGACTACGATGACCGCTTTGTCGCCCGCCGGTTTGCCCCCCCCATCATGATGGACATGGCCGTGATCACCTCTGCAACCCGCCCGCTCTCGCAACTCGGCAAAGAGTTTTTGGAATTTCTTTTGGCTGAATTGCAACCTTACAATGTCGATGGCAAGCCCATCGTGCGCGCAAAATAGGAGAAGGCATGGAACCCACCGCCGTTGGAATCCTGATGCTTGAGACCCATTTCCCGCGCCCGCTTGGCGATATTGGTCACAACGAAACCTGGAATTTTCCGGTCCACATGCGTGCGGTTGGTGGGGCCAGTGCTCAAAAAGTTGTGCATGAAGACCCCCGCGCGCTTTTGGACAGGTTTATTCAAGTCGGGCGCGACTTGGTTGCCGATGGTTGCGGGGGGCTGACAACATCCTGTGGATTTCTGTCGCTTATGCAAGATGAGTTGAAAGACGCACTCGGCGTACCTTTTGCCAGTTCGTCCTTGATGCAGATACCGATGATCAAGGCGACGCTACCAACCACGCAAGAGGTTGGGGTTTTGACAATCTCAAAAGAAAGCCTGACCGTCGCGCATTTGCGCGCGGCCGGTGCCCGAGGTGACGTTCCGATAGAAGGGTTGCCACGCGACGGTGCCTTTGCCACCGCGATTTTCGAAGACCGGCCTGACATGGACGTCGATGTCTGCCGGACTGAAATGAAGGATATGGCTCGACAACTCGTTTCAGAGCACCAATCCGTAGGGGCAATCGTGCTCGAATGCACCAATATGGCCCCTTATGCTGCGGACGTCGCCAAGATCACAGGGCGCCCCGTTTATTCGATCGTTAGCTTTCTGAACTGGTTTCAGGCGGGTTTGGCCCCCATGCGCTACTAAGCCGTTTGCACGAGAACGGAGCCCAGATCACCATTCTTAGCGAACCTAAGACTTGTTGGTCCTTTGGATTTTCCTGCCCCGGACGCTCTCTGGCCATATTCTGACATCGAATCCAGGACGGTTTGGTGCTTCAAGCCTGATCCAATAGGCCTGTAATCACTCCAATCCAACTATGCTGCCTTTGTTCCCAATTCGCTTGGCTGGATATTCTGATCCTGTGCTGGCCGTATTTTTCGCTCTGCAGTCGGGCTAAATTGACGTCCTCTTGGGACAAGGCTGAATCTGCGAGGGAACTTTGGTGTGTAAGTCACCGTTGCGCGATTGAAAGGCACGGGTGCCTTGCACAGCCAACCAAGGCGCAAGTCTTGCTAGACAGTTCCGAGTTGTGTGGCTCCGCAGTCATTAAAACCGCAACAAGGAAAAATTCAAAAAGGATATTTTTCGCCTTGTGTCCTCTGGGTTTACTTAGATATACGCGTCCTTGGAGACGTGGCCGAGTGGTCGAAGGCGCTCCCCTGCTAAGGGAGTAGGCGGGAAACCGTCTCGAGGGTTCGAATCCCTTCGTCTCCGCCACCCACCATTTTCATTCAATTCTGTTGATGTACATTCAGCCCCTTATAGGGCTGTTTTTGTTGATATATCTGCTTTCATTGTTGCTATTCATTTTTCTTCGATTAGACTCGTTTCTATTCATTGCGTGGTAGAAATCGTGGTATTTTCATGGCTGCTCTGAGCGGAAAGCTGACGAAAAATCTGGTCCGAACCCTCGGCCCCGGTCGCCATGGCGACGGGAGCGGACTGTATCTAGTGGTCGATCCATCCGGCGCACGACGCTGGATCGTGCGGGTCACAGTGAAGGGTCAACGCAACCGCGAAGGCAAGCCCCTACGTACGGACTTCGGTCTTGGTGGAGCGGATGTGGTGACCCTGAATGAAGCGCGGGACCGTGCCTTGGAATATCGACGGCTGGCGAAGCGTGGGATTAACCCTCGCTACAACGGACGCCAAGAAATCCCCTGCTTTGAAGAGATCGCTCGGCAAGTCCACATTGAGCGCCTGCCAACATGGAAGAACCCAAAGCACGGCCAGCAATGGATCAACACTTTGGCCGAGTATGCCTTCCCAAAGATCGGGCGGTTGCCGGTGTCCGAGGTCGGCCAGCCGGAGGTGCTCCAAGTGCTTCTGCCTGTCTGGACCGAGAAACACGAAACAGCCAAGCGCCTAGCGCAGAGGATCAAGGCCGTGCTGGATGTGGCGAAGTCGAAGGGTTTTCGAGACGGTGAAAACCCCGTGACAACTATCCGCGACGCCCGTGTCCTGCCACAGGTCAAACAGAAGGTGCAGCATCACAAGGCGATGCACTGGAAAGACGTTCCAGAGTTCTACGCCGAATTGGCAACGAAAGACGCCATGGCGGCGAAGGCGCTGATGTTCACATGCTTAACGGCCAGCCGCACGAGCGAAGTCCTACACGCCCGCTGGGAAGAGTTTGATTTCGACGAGATGCTATGGACCGTTCCAGCCGAACGCATGAAAGCGGACCAGGAGCATCGTATCCCCCTGACGGAAGAGATGCTGGCGATCATCGAGCCGCTCAAAGCACTAAGGTCTGAAGTCGTTTTCGAAGGCCAAAAACGCCACCGGCCCATGTCAAACATGGCGATGCTGATGTTGCTTCGTCGTATGAAAGTTGAAGGGATTACTGTTCACGGCTTTCGTTCAACTTTTAGAGATTGGGCGGCAGAGCAACCGGGCGTCTCACGAGAAGTTGCGGAACTAAGCCTGGCCCACAAGGTTGGTTCGGAAGTTGAGCGCGCCTATGCTCGTTCTGACCTCTTAGTTAAACGCCGAAAACTAATGCAAAGTTGGAGCAATCATGTCTTGGGATGAAGTGGACGCCAATCGTGAGATGGCGATGCTGTGCTTTGAACGCGATGCGATTGAGCCTTTTGAACAAAGGATGTTTCGCGTCTGGATGTCGATCAATGAGGTTTTGAACTTTCACTTGGGCACTCGTTTCTCCAAGTTTGAAGACTGCATTCCGGCTGCCCTTCTTTACAATCCGTTCGATGCTACAGGTCCCATTTG